>NZ_FLRF01000001.1:0-20542 GCF_900080145.1 Candidatus Tremblayella princeps | reverse complement strand
TCTATTGCGCAAAACTCGAAGCTTGGTTACCATAGCCGTTGGCTCTCATCCACCATTTCAGCCTATGCGAGGGGCATAGTGCTGAATGAGACCAGGCAGTGCGTTGTTTGCTGTTGTTGATAATGCCATATCAGCCGATACATTACCAAGAGCGAATGCTATGCAGCTATCGCGCCATTGTGAGACTGGCCCACTCCGTCGTGGTACTTTCTCAGTAGCCCCTCTGCACACGCAGTGCAAGGTAGCCGCCATTCTGCCCTACGTGCAGCCAGCGTCCATGAGTCAATGTGCAGGTGAAGAGAGTTGTTGCGCAAGTCGACTGTGATTAAGTCGCCGTTACTGACAAGCGCTATAGAGCCTCCAACTGCGGCCTCAGGAGATACATGCCCGACCACCAGGCCCCACGTTCCTCCTGAGAACCTACCATCAGTTATGAGGCAAGCGGACTGGCCTAGGCCCATGCCAACTAGCGCTGCAGTTGGGGAAAGCATCTCAGGCATGCCAGGCCCTCCCTTTGGGCCTAGGTAAATAAGCACTACGACGTCGCCAATGCGCACGCAGCCGTTGAGTATAGCCTGAACACATGCCTCCTCGCTGCGGAACACTCTGGCCGTGCCGCTGTGCAGTAGTATGCTCAGGCCTGAAGTCTTGGCAACTGCGCCGGCCCTTGACATATTACCGCGCAGCACAACAAGCCGTCCTGTACGGTATAGCGCCATGTGCGTAGGAAGCACAACGGTAGAGCCATGGCACATGCGGTGCGCAGCTAGGAGCTCTGCTCCAATCGTTCTGCCCGTTATCGTGAGGCACGATTCGTCTATGAGCCCAGCGAGCGCTAGCTCGTGCATAACACGAGGAACGCCGCCTGCTGCATGTAGGTCTGCAGTGCTATGCAGTCCAGATGGCTTCATGTTACATATTACAGGCACCCTCCTCCTTATTAGCTCCACGTCGTTAAGTGAGAGAGCAGAACGAGCTGCAGCGGCTATCGCTAGGTAGTGCAGCACGGCATTGGTAGACCCGCCGACTGCCATGACTACCGCCATGGCATTGCGTATGGACCTGTGGTTTACCACGTCCCTTGGCCTTATGCCCCGTCGCACTGCGTTGATCAAAGTCCGTGCCGACGTTGATATGGAAATCTCCCTCTCGATGCCTGGGCTCGGAGCAGTGGACGAGTAGAGCAAGGACATGCCAAGAGCTTCAAATGATGAGCTCATTGTGTTCGCGGTATACATGCCGCCGCACGATCCTGTAGTGGGGCAAGCGTGCCGCTCAACCTCACGCATATCGTCTATCGACATGCCCTGCCTACCCATGGCACCAACTGCCTCGAATGAACTCACCACTGTCAACTCCCTGGCGCCCCAGTACCCTGGTAGTATTGTGCCTCCGTACAAGTAGATCCCTGGGATATTGGATCGTAGTAGCCCGATCATGCCGCCCGGCAGGTTCTTATCGCACCCTCCGACGACTAACAGTCCATCCAGGCTCTGCCCACATGCGCATGCCTCTATACTATCAGCGATAACATCACGAGACACGAGCGAGTACCTCATGCCCGGCGTTCCCATTGATATGCCGTCGGATATGGTCGGGATGCCGAAAACCTGCGTCATGGCTCCATGCCTTGCCAGCATCGCCGTCACCGACTCTACGACGCGCTGTATGCCAGCATTGCACGGGGTTATGGTGGAGTATCCGCTCCCCACGCCAATGATTGGCTTGGAAAAGTCTGCCCCATCGTACCCCATGGCACAGAGCATGGCCCTGTTCGGAGACCTGGTGAATCCATGCGTTATGCGTCTTGAGTTCGTGTTCATGTGGCAATGTGGCGCCCATGCTTTGTGGTCAATTTAGAGTTTCCTTACCGTTGAACGTCTGGCTTAGCTGCTGCTGTTCGCGCAGGCGCTATGCGGGCGCGAACGATGCACCGCAGCTACACACCATGCCAGCACTTGGGTGGAACACCACTAAGCGCGCGTCTCCAACCCCTGTGCCACAGTCCACAACCGATCCGCTTAGATACATGAGGCTAAGCGGGTCCACAACGAGCCGTACGCCTAGCCTTGTCATGCCTGAGTCTCCTACGGTGCGGCATGACGCAAGGCAGAAATTATGGCGCATGCCTTTGCACCCGCCGCCCTTGACGAAAACCCTAAGCTGCACGCAGCTTCTTCCGTTGAAGGCAAGCGTGCCCATCAGTCTTAGTACAGCGCAGTTGGTTAGCTGTAGCACTGGCGCTATCTCTTTGAGAACTGCCTCCTTCTCCTAGCCTTGCGCAGCCCGGGCTTCTTGCGTTCCACCTCACGCTGATCCCTTGTCAGAAGCCTTGCATCCGCAAGGGGGCGCCTCAGGCATGGAGACAGGCACGCCAGCGCCCTGGAGATGCCGAGGCGCACCGCGCCAGCCTGCCCACCAATGCCGCCGCCCTGCACGTTTGCTTTGACTACCGCATGCAATGCCGCGGCATGGAGCGGCGCCGCTGCATGCTGCGCATGCGCGGCGGATCTGAAGTATAGCCCCAGCGGCATGCCGTTGACTATAACTGCAGTACAGGTTGCAGCTTTCAGAAACACCCTAGCCACTGATCTCTTACGCCTGCCAGTGCCATACCTCCAGCCAATCATCGGCGTACTGCCCCCCCATTAGCATGCACCCTTAGCATGCTCATGAAGCCATCACGCAGCCTGTTACGTGGCAGCATGCCACGTACGGCGGCTCTTAGTACTGTTGCAGGGCTTCTCAGCATTAGGTCGTGCAGCTTTGTTCGCCTTAGCCCACCGGGATGCCCAGAGTGACTATAGTACACCTTGCCGTTAGCCTTGCTGCCGCTTATCCTTACGTGCTCGCAGTTTACTACTGTCACTGCGTTGTGCGGAGCTGCGTTGTGTGCATAGCTGGCCTTGTGCTTGCCGCGCAGTAGCCCTGCAACGGTTACAGCTAGCCTGCCTAGAACCATACCGCGAGCGTCCAGCACATGGTGACCGGAGTCTTTCATTGCCCTCCCATGGTTATGTGGTGGTGATAAGCCGGATTCAGTGTCTGAATCATCACTCTAAGCCCCTTACCTGCAGATTAGCACAGAATGCGCGCACCGTGCATCCGGCGCGCTGCTTGTATTGGGTTACTCCAAAGGGGCACAATTGCTGCAGAAAAGCCTGCAGCGCGCTTTGCGCTCCCACCATGCCTGGCTTCAGCCGGGCTGTGCTGTGTCTTCATGTGCGCAAACATTGCTGCGTTCGGCGTTAGCCGCACCCCAACCCAAGAGTCCGGACTTTCCTTTACGCTAGGCGTGCCCAAACGGCACGCCTAGCTTGCGATTCCCCACCACCACAAGCGCAAGCGCTCTCGCTTGCCTGGCGCGCAGTGACTGTTGTACTGTTCGACTTCGCAGTGTTACTTGCGGCACAGCTGGCTTCGCGCATCCATTGCATCCTTAGACCCATGCCCCACAGGATGAACGAATAAGCGGATACGAAGATTGCAAGAACTGCCGCCGCTAAGCACGCCCTGTGCATGGGTCGTACAGACATGCCTACCCAGTCTACGCTGCGCGCTATTGAACTAAGAATGGTGCTTGCCACTGCTGCTGAGGCTGATATCCTGGCGCACAGCGATGCCCAGTGCCTTTGCGTGATGGCGTATGCTTCCTGGCATGTTAGGCTCCTCAGGAGCAAAGCTGCATTTAGCATAGCTCCTATGCTCGAACCCATCGCCAGCCCAGCATGACCCATGGGCTTGCGAAGCAGCCTCCCTGCAGCCTGCTATCGCAGTATGCCGAGCACCGATGCAACCACCGGTGAACTGACGTCATGCTTTGCGTATAGGCCTTGGGATAGGGTGCGAGACAAAAGCATACCTAACATGCCAGGCCCATATGCAGCAAGCGGTCTGGCTACCATTTTTACAGTATGTGCAGCGAAGCGACCATAGTTAAAAGACGCTGCAGTCGGCAGCTCGGGCAGCAGGGTGAAAAGCAGGGCATTGGGCGCAGCGGCCAGAGCTACGATGGACAGCCCCCAGTCCATTAGCGTAGCATAGCCCGCGCAATCACCTGCCGCGCACGACCTGGCGAGGCAGGGCAGCAGTATACTGCCCAGCGCGCTGCCATATAGACCAGTGGAGAATTCAAGTAGCTTGTCCGCGTAACTCTGGCCCGATACCAAGCCTTCGCCCATGCTGCTGACTAGGGTAGTATTGAGTAGCAGCGCGGCATGAACTGCAGCCATAGTTACCAGGCCAGGCACCAGGCGAGAAACGACGCGCCGCACGCCGGCATGACCCCATGGTAAAAAGTAGCTCCAGTGATCTGCTGGCATGGCCCTTGTTGATCTTAGCGCCGGGAAGTACGCCGCGCACTGCGCTGCACTGCCTAGAACTAGCGCCCAGGGCAATGAGTATATTGGTGCTATAGTAATTGCAGGGGCGACTGTCACTAGAGCAGCGAAAATACCGTTCAGAATAGTGGGTGCAAACGCTGGAAGCGCATAGCATCTTTGGGCGTTTAGCGCACAAGCCAGTACGGATCCAATGGATGTTGCTACGCTATATGGCAGCGCGGCTCTTAGCATATAAACTGCCCGACCGAATGAACAAACGTTCGCTCGGGCAAGATCTTGCGATATTGCACAGGTGACCCAAGTAGCGCACAGCCCGCACGCTACTGCAGCACAGCAAAGCGCTGCAGCCATGGCTCCCGCAGTGCAGCCAGCGAACCTCCGTGCCTCCTCAGGGTCAGAGACGTCGTACTGGGTAAGGAGAGGCAGGAATGCCTGGTTAAATGCTCCGTCGGAGGATGCGCGTCGTAGCATGTTTGGCACCCTTGTGGATATATAAAACGCATCAGTTGCCTGGTTAGCCCCATACACGCTAGCTATGAGTATATCTCGGAGCAAACTAGGAAGCCTGGTTACCAGTGTAACGCCGCCAACCTTTAGCAGCACGCTTGTCAGGTCCATGTCTTACTCTATGAGTGTAGTTAAACTGCAAAGGTAAACCACCATGACGCTGCATGAAACGGTTACGCGTTGCGCAAAGGCGCTCTATTAGGAACCGCAGCCTGAGTTCAAGGGTCGCGGCGTCTGTAGATGCAGCACGGCATGCAATTGGTATGATGTGCAAGGAGGAGTCCTTTCGCGCGCTGGCTGCTATGGAGCGCTGCATTGACATGGCGCAAGCAAAGGGCGCCCTGCACAGGAACAACGCGGCCAGAAAAAAGCGTGCGCTGTATGCACAAGCCGCCCGCGCACAGCGCAATGACGCAAAGGCCTAGACACTTCCTCCAGCTGGCCGACCGTGCCGCGAGTACGAGGTAATTTTCTACTGTGCCAGCATGCTGCGGTGCAACAGTCGCACTCGATGGCAGCAACTGCTTCGTAACAGGGTAGCCGTTCTGCTGTTCAGCCAGTAGAACACCAGGACAAGGGCATCAATAGAGGCAGGCAAATGCGCTCGGCGGGGCCTGAGTGTACCTAGGATGCAGGCCACGTAGATGGCACGAGGTGAGAGCCTTGGATTACACCGCAATGGTCCTAGGCGCTATGCTGAGTAGTTTGCACGGGCCGCGATAATGTAGACCAAGCCAGGCTGTCCGAGTCGGCCACCTGGCCAGTGGTAAACCCACTGCAACGAGTACCATCGTGCCAGGTTGCCTCCTATGTGTTAACGTACTGCAGAATGCAATGGAGGCATATCTTCTCACGCAGGCATTGGGCCTGGGAAGCGAGGTTGCGAGTACCCCTTTTTAGATGCATGCTCGGACGCTGATGCGACTATGTACCTACACCCTTGGTAGCATGGGCTGTAGCAGCGCCGTGCCGTGCAATCCGCAGGGACGGCGCTTATGCTAGCGTGGCCCTGAACAGGGCGCTCCGCTCTAGCGCCGCAGTCATGCACTGCCTTCCTGCGTACAGTTTTTTTTGATCTATCTTGCTCTGTCCCCAATGGGGAACAGGAGCATCATTCATCAGGATTCGGGTCACAGGCTATGCCAGCAGGCCATCATAGAGCACCGGATTGCATAGCCTGTGGCTGCCAG
Source organism: Candidatus Tremblayella princeps (assembly GCF_900080145.1). Taxonomy (NCBI): domain Bacteria; kingdom Pseudomonadati; phylum Pseudomonadota; class Betaproteobacteria; genus Candidatus Tremblayella; species Candidatus Tremblayella princeps. The sequence continues at coordinate 14,502 of NZ_FLRF01000001.1, read as the reverse complement.
GCAAGGCACGCAGCCCCCGTTATGACGACGTACCGCCGCTTGCTTACCATGGGCACCTTTAGCCTAGCGGCACAGGCTGACCTCCATCCGAATAACCTTGCTGTACCAGCAGTGATATCGAAGGAGTACGACCCGGAGGCCGTGATGACTGCCCCTGACCACCCTTGCCGGAATACACGACGCAGCAGACAAGGGTACGGCACGAGAGCCCTGGCTATTATGGCCTCAGCGCCCATCGCGCTTGCACTTGAGTCGGTGGGCCTTAGAACCCTTAGGTTGCACAGCCCCAGCTTACGCTGCATATAGCTCTGGAAAACACTTTTGTCTGGGGTAGCCTCTAGTGAAATTACTCGAAGCCAAGGCAGCATGGCACCTAGCGCCATGCCTGGCAAGCCTGCTCCCGATCCCATATCTACAACCGTAACTGGCATCCCGGGCCATGTTGGCCTGATTAGACTAATTACCACTGCTCCAATGGATGCAGCGTCGCAAATGTGGGGCACGACTGTGCTGTGCATTGGACCTCTGCTAGTCAGTCCGTGCGTCGCGCTCCACCTGGACATGGAGCGCGAAAGCGACGCCATAGCGCGCGTGGCGTGGGCTGATAGGAGCATGCCTATAGCACATGCGCAACGGCGCATGTGCTCTGCAACATCCTCAGGCTTCATGGGGTCGAAGTAAGCACTAGCAGGGATACTGCGGCGGGAGTCAAGCCCTCCATGCGCCGCACAGCGTCAAGGCAGCGCGGCCTGGCGTGGTTCATCCTATAGAACTGCTCTCCTGACTCCCACCTCAGCCGCGCTACGTCGACATCCTGCTGGATGCGCACTGCTCGCAGTGGTGGTGGGAGCTTATGGTCATCTCCTTTAGGCCGAACGTAAGCAACCTATGGTCGGGTACTATACCTAGCTCTCGTCCCGTCCTCGTCAGTCGCCTGTCAGCATTGTCCTCCCTTACCGCTGTCCTATCATCAACACGGCTAGTGACAATCCGGTACGGCTCAGATACTCCATGCCGGACTATGGAGTCTATCAGAACGCCTATATAGGCCGCATGCCTATGGGGCAGCCATGCGGCTAACTTGGCCGAGTGCCTTGCTGCATTGACGCCAGTGACCAGCCTATGTGCTGCAGCCTCATGATAACCCGTAGTTACGTTGACCTGCTCGCTCTTCAAGGTAGACCCCATACATTACCCTTGACTCAAGAGATGGGCGCAGCAGCATGGGGTCGAAGTAGTACTCAACCGCATGCCCTGCGCGTGTGATGCGGGCGGCATCAAGGCCAGGTATGCTGCCCACTATGCTATTCTGGATGTCCAGGTCCATGCAGGTAGGTAGCCCGTTCAGGTAAAGCTCGTCCACGACTGGCCCATAGGATAAACCAACCGGCATGGTGGGCCTTTGCTTGAACATCATTCCCTTCTCCTCCCGAGACATGCAGTAGCGCGGCCCTCGTTACGTGACGTCGTATCCTCACATGGCAGATGGTGCATGTGGCGGTAGAAAATGCGGTGTGTTAAGGCGTGGTGCGCCTAAGCAAGCACGTCACTGGCCTCGGGCGCACCGTGCGCGGCGACATGAACTCCATGGAGCAGCGCACGATAGCCCTACCTGCCATCCAGCCCGCCACAGGTGCAGCACCCTGCACCTGACCCCTGGGCGGTGTGCCTGTCTTAAGACGCCCCCTGGGCATGCCTAGAGCTACAGGCACTCCGATAGCGAGCACCAGAGCTGGCCTTCGGTGCTTGCCCTACCGCTGGGTGGCTACGAGCTTTACCATGGCATTGAGGAGGTCCTGCGGCAAACAACGGCAGATGCGCACTCTGCTACCATGCCAGCTAAGGTGCCCAATACGATCTTGCCTCTGGTGATTTCCACCCTGCACGCTGTGTCCTGTACTTACAGAAAGGTACCAGAGCGCCATGTACAGCGCCGCTCTACAGGGCTGCGTTTTATCTGCAGCGCTTGATCTGGCTGCGGCTCCATTAGTCGGATTTCAGGGTAATCGTGCTTATGCAGCTCATGTCAGCCAGCATGCCCATTGCCCAGCGCGTCTATTTCCTTCACCAGGTGTCCTTTCCCTATGCCTCCGATGGAAGGGTTGCAGCTTAGGTTACCTATGCCTTCGATGCTTGGCGTTATTACTAGCGTTGACGCCCTTGCCATCGCGGATGCCATGGGCATCCGCGATCCCAGCATGCCTGCAGCCTATAACAACCACATCACACCCTGCGCTTCACATGACGGGGCGCTCCGTGAGCGCAGATGCCTATGGGGCGACTGCGCTGCAGAACATAAGCGCATGCCGCTTGTCAGGGTTAAACTGACAACCATTTCATTGCATGAAATGCTACTGCCATCTTGAGCTAAAGCGGCCGATTAGCTATCAGTATGATTACCTCGCACATCCTAGGATATCCCAGGATTGGAAGGGCTAGGGAGCTAAAGTTCGCGCTAGAGAGATACTGGGCCTTCGGTGGGGACGAGAACGCTAGGCTGCTACACGCCGTGCGTCGGGAATTGTGCATGGAAGGGTGGGAAGTCCAGCGCGCTGCGGGGATGGACTACGTTACGGTAGGCGACTTCTCTCTCTACGACCACGTCCTGTCCACGCTGGAGCTAATGGGGTGCATGCCGGTCAGGCTTCGCCAGCTATCCTGCGACAAGCTAGCCTCGTATTTCGCTGCAGCACGTGGCGGTTATGCAGGAGCAGCCATGGACATGAAGAAATGGTTCAACACGAACTACCACTACATGGTGCCCGAGTATTCCAGGGGCATGGAGTTTGATCCAGGGGATGGTAGATGGCTAGCCGAGGAGATTGACATGGCCCAGGCTGCGGGGCATAGAGTTAAGGCAAGCCTGCTCGGACCCATCACCCTCCTGTGGCTAGGCAAGGAGCGAGATGGCCTTTTGAACCGGCTAGAGTTGCTGCCTGGGCTGGTTGATGCCTATGTTCACCTCCTGTCGCTAATGCAGGCGCGTGGCGTAGAGTGGATCCAGGTAGAGGAACCCATTGCCAGCCTGACTGACATGCCTGACCTATGGGCAGGCGCAATGCATGCAGCGTACGACGCACTAAGCCGTAGGTCGCCTCGGCTGCTCCTAACGTCGTACTACTCTTTCCCCTCCGGCTGCTTCGATATACTCTGCCAGCTCCCAGTATCTGGGTTGCATGTAGACGTCACGCGCAACTTCAGGCTAGGCGCACTGCGCTGCTTCCCACGTGACATGGTTCTCTCTGCAGGCGCAGTGGATGGTAGACATGTGTGGTCGTGCGACCTCTCAGCAACCGCACGGCTCCTAGAGAGGGCAAGAAACATGGCGAGGCTAGAAGACCGCCTGTGGGTGTCAACAAGTTGCTCGCTCATGCACGTGCCTGTTGACGCAGCCACCGAGGCTGCAGTCAGCATGTCAGTCAGGCCTATGCTGTCCTTTGCGATCCAGAAGGCAGGCGAGGTTGCGGCGTTGAAGCTCTGCCTGGCTCATGGAGATGCGGGCGGAGCTAACGAGCGCGCCCACCCATCTCGCTCCTTCAAGCCTGCCGTCGGCTTTTGTACTGAGGACCTTCAACAGACGCCGCGTCGGAAGCTTGGGTACGCTGACCGGGCAAAGCGCCAGCGGTCTGCCCTCGGGCTGACTGTGCTACCGACAACCACCGTAGGTTCCTTCCCGCAAACCCCACGCCTTAGGCAGCTTAGGGTATTACTCAGGCGTGGTAGCATAAGGCTGCAGTCTTACATGGGAGCCATCAGGGCAGAGATAGAGCACATAGTCAGGAGGCAGGCAGAGCTAGGGATGGACGTGCTAGTGCATGGCGAGGTCGAGAGGGGCGACATGGTAGAATACTTTGGAGAGTCAATGGCGGGGTTTGTAATAACGAGGCACGGCTGGGTGCAGAGCTACGGCTCACGATGCGCCAAGCCGCCCATAATAGCACACGACGTCTCCTTCGTTCGTCCAATGACCCTATACTGGACCTCATACGCGAGTAAGTTGACTAACCTGCCCATGAAAGGCATGGTTACAGGTCCGACCACCATAGTATGCTGGTCCTTTGCAAGACGCGACATGTCATATCAGGAGGTATCCCTACAGATTGCGCGCGCTCTCAGGTTGGAGGTATCGCTCCTTGGCTCTAGCGGAGTTGGCATAATACAGATCGACGAGCCTGCGCTAAGAGAGGGCCTACCATTGCAGCGCGCTATGCGGCCCAGGTACCTAGCCTGGGCAGCTGATGCCTTTGGGGTAGCATGCTCGGGCACGAACTGTGACGTGCAAATACACACTCACATTTGCTACTCAGAGCTAGGAGACGTGCTGCAAACGATGTCGGAAATGGAAGCAGATGTCGTTTCCATTGAGGCCGCTCGATCAAACATGTCACCTCTTGCTCTGCTACGCGGTTTCCGCAAGGGCGTAGGACCTGGCGTCTTTGACGTACACTCGCCTCAGCTGCCTTCACAGGATGCAATGGCTGGACGCATAACAGCAGCGCTAGGCATAGTACCTCCTGAGAATTTATGGGTCAATCCAGACTGCGGACTGAAAACAAGGACTTGGGAGCAGGTAAACGCCGCTCTATCCAGCATGAGGCGCGCTGTTGATGATGTGAAGCAAAGGCTGCGCATTGGCACCTCATGCGCTGCAAATGCAGGAATGATGCCAAGGGCATAGGCGTCGCAATGTAAGGCTGCGTTGACTCTAACATTGCTGCGCACATCTAGGGCGAGAGGGGGATACAGGTGTGCGGGTTACGACACGTTGGGCTGGGCTGCATTCGCAGCAATGGACATCACATGGCGCGCCATGCGCATCGGCTGAGTATCGCGTATTCTAACAATGTACGCTGGATCCGTTAGGGGCACAACGCCGAACCCAGACGATGCGTGCAACTGCGGCGTAAAGTTAGGCGCGCTGGCTGCCCAGGCGCGCTCCGAGGCTATGCGCGCCTGGCAACGGGGCACTACGCACTTTTTTACCCCTGCAACTGACTGCGGCCGCACGGGACCAGGCTTCGTGCACGACTAGAGCATGCAAAGCTACGCCGCATAGCTTTCCCTCTGGGCTCCTTGACTAAGAGCTTCCTTTAGTCAAGGCTCACCTGGAGTTTGCATGTTTCTTCAACGCAGGCGCAGCTACACGGTTACGCCTCGTAGGCAAGGATGCGAAGCATCCTTCATGCGTGGCACGTTGGCGTGAGGTGCGGTGCGATTAATGTCCAGCCTGGGTACACCGCATCGTGCACTGTGTGTAGCTCGGCGGGTGCCCCAACGTGCCACGCATGCCATGCGGCTTGCGCCGTTACTTTCATGGGCGCCAGGTTCACCAGGGCATGCGCTTTATGCAAAGTGTGCAGCGGTGTGCTGGGGTCACTCGATCCCCCAGAGATGCGTACGACGTACGCAGTGCTATCATCGGGATTGGCATAACGTTCAAAGTAGTGAAAGTGCGTGTGCTGTGACGTCGTGTGCTACAGCCAGCGGTAGGCACCATGCAGCGCTTAGGCGAGCTGTCTGGAGAGTTGGTCGCCACTGCCAGGTAGGCAGCAGAGGCTGGCGTTGCTGCCATGTCCGTAGGATCTAACTGTCGCCGGCAGCCCAGCGCTTGGCCTTGCTCTTACTCGCACCCGAACGCTATACTGTGGCGGCATACTTCTGAGGAGGCTTCACGTCCTTCCGCGCCGCAGCCCATGTTAGGTCCTCGTTCTCAGCATGGGGCTCTTTCCTGTCCTGCCCTTCCTCTGGTTGGCCGATGTGGAGAAGGCTCGAAGAGCTGCAACTGTCTCTGACCACCCCATGCAGCCATCGGTGACGCTTGTGCCATAGGCTGCGTGCGGCAGCATGGTCGAGCCTTCGTGTATGTGTGACTCCATTACCATGCAGGCTGTGTCGCGCTCGCCATCACGGAGCCGGATTGCAACGTGCGAGCACACGTTTGCCTGGCGCCTGTGATCCCTTAGGCTGTTGCCATGGCTGGCGTCTATTCCCACGCGCCCTGCCATGCCTGCCGCAGACAACTCGGTGCGCGTGCGGTCTGAGTGCGCTGCACCGTAGTTCGGAGCAGCGCCTCCCCTCAGAACTACAGTGCAGTAGGGATTTCCGACGGTGCGAGCTATGCCCGCTGCCCACAGCAGCGAAGGGGATGAGTGCGCATGGCGTGCAGCAACTGCTGCTCGCACCGACGCAGTTGCGTTGCCAGCAGTGTCGTTTTTCATAAGAATAGCGTATGGCGCGCAGGATGCTAGCTCCCTATGCGGCTGCGACTCAACCGTGCGAGCTCCTATGGCTCCGCAGGAGAGCAGGTCAGCCATACTTAGCGCTGTGGGTATGCTGAGGCACTCCGCGCATGCTGGAAGCCCTAGCCTGTTTGCATGTAGCAGGAGCTTCCTTGACATCCGGAGGCCAAGTGCTATGTCACTCGTTCCTGCAGCGCCTGGATCCACGAGCAGTCCCTTCCATCCAAGGATAGTCCTTGGCTTCTCGAAGAACGCCCGCGCCACAGTAAGCAGCGTGCTGCCATGCAGGTGTCTCTGCACAAGCAGCCTGGCATAGTACTCGGATGCGCTGGCTGTGTCGTAAACTGAGCATGGCCCCACGATCGCGAGCAGCCTGTCGTCATTGCCCCAGAGCACGCTTCGCACTTCGTGCCTGCAGCGCATAATGAACCAATTGAGCCTGTCGTGCATAATGTGCGATACGTGGTGCAACCGACATTTTAACCGCCATCTTATCAGTTGTGCTTTCTCGTTGATTGACTCCCTACGCCAGTTGCATGGTGCACGGCGTGCCCAGTGCCAAAATCACGCACGCATCCACAGCAGCCACAGAGATGCATAGCAGTTGCTGTTGCTGCCACACCCAGCCCAGATATGGAAGATAGCATGAGGCCACAAGTGATAGCATGGGCGGCGTAGGGGCACACCATGCCACAAATGCCGAGGTATTGTGACGCAGGCTTGCAAGGAAGGAGAGCAGACCTAGAGTGCATGCTATCCAGGGCCAGGTCGGATGCTGAGGGCGCAAGGAGGAGGTACTAGGATGGTGCGGCGAAGCTGTGGCTATTCTCTAGCTCAAACAATATAAGGCAGGTTCTACTGGTAATGGACAGCATAGAGAGGTCTTTGCAGGACGATACTGGAGTAGGGCGTTAGGGAGGGAGTAGAGCAGACAGGAAGGCAGCTACGTGCCATGCTCCATCGTAACATAGTTTATGTCATACACCCCCAGGATGAGATGTTCGACCCTAGGCAGCCTGGTGCCGAGGGCATAGAGGCCGAAGGCGCGGATGGCATGGTCGTATCTGTGCTCCAGAAGGGCTACCGTATGCTTTACCGCGTGCAGGCCAGCGCTGGTCGTCGTATCCAAGGGGAGGAACGTGAGGCCACAGATACCGTAAACCCTACACTTGGTCTAGCATGATGAAAATCATTGGCATCGACCTAGGTACGACCAACTCCTGCGTAGCAGTGATGGAGGGAGACAGGCCTAGAGTCATAGAGAACGCCGAGGGGTCAAGGACAACTCCGTCCGTGGTAGCCTACCAGGGGAACGCCGAGACAATAGTTGGGGCTCCGGCCAAGCGGCAGGCTGTGACAAACCCCAAGAACACTCTTTATGCAGTAAAGAGACTCATTGGCCGGAAGATCGGCGACAGGGAGGTACAGAGGAAAATAGGCACATTGCCTTACAGGATAATTGGCTCAGATAACGGGGATGCTTGGATAGAGGTTAGGGGAGGAAAGGTTGCGCCGCAGCAGGTCTCGGCCGAAATTCTGCGCAAGATGAAGAGGACTGCCGAGGACTACCTTGGCGAACCCGTAGAAGCGGCTGTTATTACTGTGCCTGCATACTTCAACGATAGCCAGAGGCAGGCGACCAAGGATGCAGGCAGGATAGCCGGACTCTACGTGCGGCGCATAATAAATGAGCCCACTGCAGCATCGCTTGCGTTCGGTCTGGACAAGACCGACAAGAAGGACAGGAAGGTTGCGGTGTACGACCTAGGAGGCGGAACGTTCGACATATCCGTGATAGATATAGCTGACGTGGATGGTGAGAAGCAGTTTGAGGTGCTATCAACAAATGGTGACACTGCACTGGGTGGCGAGGACTTTGACAATAGGGTGATAGAACACGTGGTCGCTGAGTTCAAGAAGGATAATGGCACCGATCTGTCAAAGGACGTCCTTGCCCTCCAGAGGCTTAAGGAGGCAGCAGAGAAGGCCAAGATAGAGCTCTCGTCATCTTCGCAGACAGAGCTCAACCTGCCCTACATAACCGCCGACCTTGGGGGTCCGAAGCATCTGAACATTAAGCTAACTTGCGCAAAGCTTGAGTCACTGGTTGAAGACCTGGTGGAGATGACCATAGAGCCGTGCAGGACGGCGCTTAGGGATGCGAAGCTCTCGATGGAGGATATTGATGATGTAATACTGGTAGGTGGGCAAACTCGCATGCCCCTCGTCGTTCGCCGAGTAAGGGAGTTCTTCAATAGGGAGCCGAGGCGTGACATAAATCCGGACGAGGCAGTTGCCATTGGCGCTGCTATACAAGGTCAGGTCCTCTCAGGCGAGCGAAAGGACGTACTACTGCTTGACGTAACGCCCCTCTCCCTAGGAATAGAGACTCTGGGCGGCATAATGACCAAAATGATTGCCAAAAACACCACAATACCTACCAAGTGCACCCAGGTATACTCAACTGCTGAGGATAACCAGCCATCAGTCACCATCAAGGTGTATCAGGGAGAGCGTGATATTGCTGCCAAGAACAAGCTGCTGGGAGAGTTCAACCTAGAGGGCATACCGCCCTCACCACGCGGCGTGCCCCAGATAGAGGTTACGTTCAACATAGACGCAAACGGCATACTGCACGTTTGCGCCAGGGATAAGGCCACCGGCAAGGAAAACAGGGTGGTCATCAGGGCAAGCTCAGGCCTCACCGAGCCAGAGATAGCAAAGATGGTGGATGATGCTCGGGCGAACGAGGAGGAGGACAGGAGAGTGCGCGACCTTGTGAATGCCAGGAACCAGGGCGACTCCCTTGTTCACAGCACCAGAAAGTCACTGCGAGATTATGGCAGCAAGCTTAGCTCAGAGGAAAGGTCAAGGATAGAGGAAGCCATCAAGGCACTAGATGAGGTACTTAGATCAGACGATAAGCAGCTCATAGACTCAAAGCTCAAGGATCTAATCGAGGAGTCCAGGGTGATAGGCGAGAGAATGTACGCAGCAAAGAGCGCGCAGGATGCCGTAGAGCCCAAGGGCAGCAGCGCCAACCAAGACGAGGTCGTGGACGCAGACTGTACAGAGGTTGGCAAGTAGCAAACACGCGAGGCCTGCGCTCGCGCATAGCCCCCTCACCGCCTTCACTATATGGGCAGGGACTACTACAGCGTGCTTGGGGTAGATAGGGGCTGCAGCGACGCCGATATAAAGAGCGCTTACAGAAGGCTCGCCATGAGATACCATCCAGACAGAAACAGGGCAGATGGCGCGGAGGAGAGGTTCAAGGAGATAAAACAGGCCTATGAGACGCTGGGCGACAGCAAGGCAAGGGCGCGGTACGACGCGCGCTGCGCTGAGTACCAGCCAGAGCACCATCCCGGCACGCATGGCGCATTCGAGGACTTCGGTTGCCCCATAGAGGACATCTTCGGAGACATATTCGGCCGGAACATGGCGGACAGGGCCGCTAAGAGGAAGGACGCCAGGGGCAGAGACCTGGTGGGCAGGGTGGAGGTTACGCTAGAGCAGGCCGTTCTCGGGCATGAAGCAGAGGTGCCTATCACAAGGCTGACGTACTGCGAGAGCTGCAATGGCTCAGGGTGCTCGCGCGGCACACGACCAGCCAAATGCCGCGCGTGCGATGGCGTAGGAGGTGCGTACACTTCGCAGGACATCTTCTCGGTGTACCACGAGTGCTCTGGATGCTGCGGCGCAGGCACTGTGATAGCACGACCGTGCTCGAGCTGTTGCGGCACTGGGAAGATAAGGTCAAGGAAGCTCCTATCAGTGAAGATACCAAGGGGGGTAGACAGTGGAACCAGAATAAGGCTTGCCGGATACGGCGACGCCGGGGCATCTGGATCGTACGGCGACTTGCTTGTCGAAGTCGCCGTAAAGCAGCACCCTATCCTGGAACGGCGTGGAGACGACATCCACTGCACGGTTCCCATGAGGCTGACCACTGCCCTGCTTGGTGGCAGCCTCAGCGTGCCTACTATTGGCGGAGCCGTGTCATTCAACGTGCCGCAGGGTACGCAAGGAGGCCGCGTGTTCAGGGTTAGGGGCAAGGGCGTTGGCGGAACCAGGTCTAGGGTGCCAGGCGATCTGTACGTCCATGTTCAGGTTGAGGTTCCGGTGAAGCTGAGCGAGGCCCAGATGGAAATTGCAAGGAGCCTAGAGAGGTCATTGCAGGGCTGTGCGCACAGCTACCCAGCAATCAGGGACTGGGCAGACAAGGCTAGGGCAGCATGCGGCCCACGCTGCGTAGGCGACTATCGCGCATAGGCCTAGCGGCCGATTGCGCCTGCTCGACCTGGGATCGAACAAGGGTCCAGCGGATTTAGAGTCCGCAGCTCTGCCGCTTCGCTATCGAGGACGTGCGTTGCTCCTATATCCTGAGTAGGTGGAGCTTGCGCCTGACGCTACGCCACCTATCCGCACACCTTAGCCTATCCCTCCTAGCCCTTACTGCGGGCCATAGCATGGCAAGCTCCATATTTATCCTGGCGAAGTGGCACGATCCAATGGGCGCAGCGCTCTCGGGGTGCACGGCCCCTGCTGGGCACTCCCTCGCGCACATGGAGCAGTCCACGCACTCGCTCTGGTCTATTGCCAGGAAGTTTGGCCCCTCCCTGAAGCAGTCCGTGGGGCATACGCTGACGCAACACGTATATTTGCAGTTGATGCAACCCTCCGTCACTATGTGTGCCATGCTTACGTGGGCTGGGCGTAGCAATTGCTAACGCCAGCGAGCGAGGCGAGCTGGCGTTAGTGCATCCTGTTCGAGAATGATGCCATTGCCGCAGTGGACAAGGCTGCAGGTTCGCATTAGGCACGTGCATGCCTGAACTGCGCACTCCAGACGCAGTTGCCATGGCCAGGCTGCTGCTGTGCACCACGTCCCTCAGGCTGCACCATGCGGATACAAAATGATTATGCCGAGGCTAAGGCTGCGGTGAGGCTTCACGCACCGCAGCCCATGGAGACCTTGCAGCCATGTCTGCCCGGAGCAGAGCCTCGGTAGTGTGAACGCTTAACACGACCAACATATGGCCGTACCTAAGCGGAAGAAGTCGCCGTCTAGGCGCAACATGAGACGGCGCCATGGGAAGCTGAAACTACCTGCCGTCTCCTCCGATCAGTATGGAAATCTGCACCTAAGGCACTACGCCACAGCAGCAAGGCGTAACGATGGTCAGATGAGCCATGACAACAAGCCAATGTCAGTAGTGGAGGGAGATGGATAAGCTCGAGTCGCGCATCATGCGCATACCCGATGACCGCATCGGCGCACTGGGTGGCATAGGTTACTCGGATACCGGGTGCGCAATGGCCTTGACTCGGTGGACATCATGGAGTCCCTCGTTTACATAGAGTGCGCCTTCGATATAGAGTTCGAAGACGCATGCGGACGGAGGACCTGAGCATCAGGAATGTGGAAGACGCAACGCTACGCCTCATGCACGGACCCATGGAGCAAAAGGCACACCCATACAGCCAGGGCTGGCTGTAGGTATGCACCACTCGAGGTGGAGCAGCAGCTGCCTTTGTATGCCAGTGCCAGGTTTTATAGGTACCCTGTCCAACTGTACGCGCCGAGCACAGTGTTGCGTGTCGCAGCCCATAGCGCCGATTGCTGCCTTGCTTGCCCTGAGCGCCATTTATGCAGGCATAGGGCTTGCATGCAATGCTGCCTGGGGGGTGGCAGCATTGTGCCAGTGCTCATGGCACAATGCGACCTGCGAATGCGCAGGGTGCTACACCCACCAGCATTTTGCGACACCAGCAAGCAGCGCACGACGCCGATTGCATGCACTCCCATCCAACACAACCAGGGCGCGATGGCCATGCGCCATGGCGTCGTGCCAGGGCGGAAGTAGCTGGCTGTAGGCAGAGCGTAACGATGCCAAGGTTAAGGTAAATCGTTCGATTCTCGTCTTCCGCTCACGCGGCGCGATAGCAAAGTGGCCATGCGGTAGTAAGCAAAAGCTACTTACACCGGTTCAATTCAGGTTCTCGCTTGGTGTGCGATGCAGCGGCGCTAATTGTCTCGTCGGTAGCAGCGAGATGTACTGCGCTTGGCTAGGCAGTGCATCAGCTAGGCGGCCCACCTACAGCACGCAGCTCGCGCTGGAGGGTGGCGCAAGGAATTGCGGCAACTGCTCGTGCGACGCCCTGAGGACGATACCTATGACCACAACCGCAGCCCATGGAGCGCGATGCGCTGAAGCTATGGGCATCTCCCGTGCTCCCGCCACCAGCAACACGCGAACGCAGCATGGCATGGCGCTGCGTGCCACGATGAGCGCTTGAGCTGCGCGCGTGTTATGCGTTCGTAGTGCCTTGACCATCTATGAAGCCGGTACCTCTATGTTAACGTCGTCGCCTACCATGAGGGTGCCAAGCGTGCACGCTGTGCAGCGTAGCACGAACCAGGTTCACGCTGCACGTCCAACCATATCTCCCAGGTCTGGGCCTATGGCAGTTAGCACAATTGGCCTGCCATCGTATCTGCAGACGACCATTGCCAGCCTAACGGAGCCGCCATCGGAACGGGTGGCCATTACCTGCCGGTGCAAACTACGTGACCACTGGCTATCGTTTCGTGTAGCAGATCAGAAGTTGCAGTGGGCAGCTCTACGTTCGTGGCAATGCCGCACCTTAGCATCCGCCTGAGGCTGTCGTACGACATGCAGGCTCCGATCATAGGCCCCACTGCCCTGCCGACCGTAATGCAGGCACCGCATACAGATACGCTATCTCCAGGCTTGAGGCCATAGGAAGCCTGCATGTGGGCAAACCATAGCGGGACGCCCGCAGACCTGCTTACAACGTCCGCACCGCTGCACACTACCACGCCCATTGCACTAACTAAGCCGGTGAACATGCTGCCGTGTCCGCTGTGTTCGCTCCGGGTGTTCGTGTTGCAGCCGGGCGGCTCTCGTAACAACAGGCAGGCAGCGCTCGTCCCTGACGTCGCCGGCTATGACTCGCCAGCCTACCTGTGCTCTGTCCCAGCGCGCTGCCTCCTCCTTGCGCCTGCCCCTACCTGTCCTAGAGCTCAGCTCCAGTGCTTTGCCTAGGCGTCATGAACAACCACCGTGCGGGCTAGGGCTGCAAGGAGCAGCATCGCCGTCGCCAAACACGGCACAGCACTCCATATTGTGTGCCAGTACGTCGCATGCAGGCCAGCGTGCCGCCAAGCCGGCCTACCGGAGCACTGAAATGCGTTGTTCGCATGGTCGGCATGCAGACCATGAGCTAGGCGTTCGCAATTCGTAGCAGCGGTGGTTAGGCAGGCCTTCGCTGCGCTGCCGTTAGGCCTGCTTGACCATACCCCCTGCTGCCCAGTCATAAGAACACAGGCTAGCGCTTGTAGCCCACGCTATGGTCAGGTCCATATCGCATGACGTCAGTGGATACGCAGAGGCCATGCTAAGGAGTGGCCTCCCGTTCGACTTAGGTTCACAGTGCTGCTCAAGGCACACAGGGGCTACTGCAGCCAATGAAATCATGCAGCTACCTATGGGGAGCTGCGCCCGTCGCACGCCTTGGCGCAATGCGCAGCTGGCCTAGTTGCTGCAGGCAATAGCGCGCCCCATCTAGCGGAGCTTTCTATGCTCAGGCGCGCTATCGAGCAGCACATGCTGGATGCGCATGCTGCCTGGTCGGATACTCTGAGGTGCACGCGCCGTATGTTGCTAGGGCAGCTTGCTGAGGAGGTCAGATTCGAGGCAGAAAGGGCTGCGACAGCTCCTGGCATACCGCCGTGCAGTAGGTCCCGCATCCCTACGTCAGATACTTCATGGCAAACATTTAACGCTAGCTATGCGCACACGCCGTGCGAGCATGGCGTTGCAAACAGCTGGCTGCAGCGCATGCACCAGTTCGACAAAGTGGAGTATACCCCTAACGCGCAGCCCCCCGACAAGCCTGCCATGCTGCCGCTGCTAGGCCTGGCAGAGTGCGTGCTGAGGGGCTCTCGGCCTGCGCTATCGTGTGGTCAGAGCATCCTGCGCGAGATCGGATGAGCTGCCAAGACGTACGATGCGGGATGCCCGGCGCTCGCATGCACAGGGAGCTTTAAAGCTGCTCCAACACCTCGTTGCTACAGGCTGCGATGCTCTAGCGCGCGCAGTGCCTCCGGGGCACATGCTCAACTGATCTGGGCTGGCTGTGTGCAGTACTTTCGAGCTAGCAGCAGTGCCCGAACAAAAGCGTTACGGCGCGCAGTGGATGCCCGGAGCGCCGTGAGGTAAAGGTGGCAGAGCTG
>NZ_FLRF01000002.1:0-37248 GCF_900080145.1 Candidatus Tremblayella princeps | reverse complement strand
AAGCCATGCCTCAGCGAGCCGCCACAGAGAGCCGGCTCAGCGCTAGCTAGGACGGGATGCAATGGCATGGAGCGCAGCAAGTGCGGAGCCATATACTACTGGTAAATTGCAGGCTAGCCTCTTCATCATAGTAGCTAGCCTATGGCTCCCCATTGCACCGAGTGTGACCCCACCGCCTTCGAGCCTATCTCTCAGTGCATGCGCACCGGAAAGCTTCCCTAGCACTATGCTACCGCCTCTCCCACCAACGTCCTCAGCCCTTAGTGCCTCGTATGTCCTGCGGTTCTTTATTACGCCGTCCTGGTGTATGCCTGAGGCGTGTGCGAAGGCATGGCATCCAACCACAGGCTTAGTTGCATGCAAACGCCGTCGTGCAATAGCGGACGCAAGCTGTGCAATGGATCTCATGTGCCTCGAGTCTGCACTCACGTCCATCCCAGCGCCCGATCTATCGAGCCCAGCGGCAACCACGACCTCCTCAAGTGCAGCGTTCCCAGCCCTCTCTCCTATGCCAGTCACAGTGCACTCCGCCTGTCCCGCGCCGCATGCTATTGCTGCCATAGTGTTAGCGAGAGCCAGTCCAACGTCGTTATGGCAATGCACAGAAAGCGTGACCTGGTCAGATATTGGTACAGAGCGGCATAGCATACCAGCAACGTCGCTAAGCTGCTCCGGGATTCCATGGCCAACAGTGTCAGTTACGTTAACTACTGTGGCGCCAGCTTCTACGGCCGCACGAGCCAGGCTGCATAGGAACGCAGGATCCGCCCTACAGGAGTCCTCTGGTGAAAACTCAACGTCGTCACAATATGCCCTGGCCAGCCGTACCATCGCCGCAGCCTTGTCAACCACATCCAGTGGATGCATCCTTAGCTTTTCCTTCATGTGCAACCTTGATGACCCTATGAAAACATGGATCCTAGGGTGCCGAGCGAACTCGAGAGCCTTGGCTGCCTTCCTGACATCATGCCCAACAGCTCGAGCTAGCGAGCACACCACGCAACCCCGTACGCAGCAAGATATGCTACGGATTGCATCAAAATCAGTGGATGAGCTTGCTGCAAAACCTGCCTCGACGACATCCACGCCCGCTAGCTCCAGCCGCCTGGAAATCTCGGCCTTAGCATCGGGCCCCATTAGGATGCCCGGAGCCTGCTCGCCATCCCTGAGCGTAGTGTCCAGGATGGCGATGCGCCTACGAATGCTACGCGCCATGTGCGCAGGTCATGCGGGACCTCAGCCTCGACCCCACTGCCTCCATGGGATGGACTGACACTGCCCTACGGCATGCCGTGAGAGTGGGTGAGTTGGACCTGCCCTCCATGATGAAGTCCTTAGCATACCTGCCGGTACGAATGTCGTTAAGTACTCGCCTCATAGCACTGCGCACGGCCGTCCCTATTACCCTTGGGCCAGATACGTACTCACCATACTCAGCGTTGTTCGATATGGATTCGTTGAGCGCAGCCACTCCTCCTCGGTTCATGATGTCTACTATTAGCTTCATTTCGTGCATACACTCGAAGTACGCCAGCTCAGGCTCATACCCCGAGCTAACCAGAGTATCGAAGCCTGCCCTGATCAGCTCTACAAGACCGCCGCACAGGACTGCCTGCTCACCGAATAGGTCCGTCTCCGTCTCATCAACGAACGTCGTCTCAATGATGCCAGCAGCACCACCGCCGTTAGCTATAGCATAAGACACCGCGAGCGCCCTGAGGTTCTCGCACTGTGGATGAGCTGCCACAAGGTGAGGCGTCCCCCAACCAGCTATGTACGTCTCCCTTACCATGTGGCCCGGTGCCTTCGGTGCTGCCATGAATGCACCGACCCCCTTGCCTATTGGTATCTGGTTGTAGCAAACGTTAAAACCATGAGCGAAAGCAACCGAGGCCCCTGGCCTTAGGTTATCCCTAACTGCCTTGGCATAAACGTCAGCCATGCACTCGTCGGGCGTAAGCATCATGGCAACATCTGCCATACTCACTGCATCCGGTACGCTTCTTGGCATGAAGCCATCGCTCATTGCCGCATCGAAGGAAGGCCCCGGCCTGAGGCCAATCACTACCTCAACTCCACTATCCCGTAGGTTCATTGCATGAGCCCGGCCTTGGGAGCCATATCCCACAACTGCCACAACCCTTTCTCTAATGACGGACAAATCTCCATCGCGCTCGTAAAGAACCCTCACAACGCCTCCGTAGCTAGTTGATATCCCTAGAGCTGGTCATCATGTTAGTAATGCTCCTACCACCTTGCACCATTGGCCAAACGCACTCATGGCTACTGTGCCGCACGTTAAGTAGCGCAGTGTGCCGTACGCTGCTCCTAGACTCAGCAAAGGCGGCGAAGGCATGGGCTGGCCCATGCACATCCACCCCCACATGACCATGCTGCGAGGCAATGGCAGAGGCGCATGCAAACCTTGCCGAAGTCGACTGCGAGTACCTGCCGCAGTGCTCTACTTGCTGCCACTGACGCACCATGCCCAGGCTGCCATTGTTTAGCACGATGACCATAACCCTGGCACCCATGGCACGCAGCGTTGGGAGCTCGTGCATGCTCATCTGCAATGATCCATCTCCAGTAATGCACACGGAGTGCAGACCATGCGACAGAGTCTGTGCGCTCATGGCAAATGGTAAGCCGCATCCCATGGTACCTAGGCCGCCTGAGTTTCTCCGACGCGCAGTGATGCCCGCCGTGTGGTATTGGGCTGCCCACATTTGATGCTGCCCTACGTCGCAGCAAACTGCGCAAGCTCCGATCACTGCGCGTCGGAACATGTTGCCATATAGGGTGTATCCAATTCGGCAATGCCTCTGGTGTATGCGCCAGCTCCGTAGTAGGATGTTCCAGGGGCGCACAGACCATCCATTAAGTGCGCCCCTGGAAGAGAGCAACCTGCACAGCGTGCCTAGGAAGTGCTCTAAATTAGCCATTGCCATGTGCGATACGCCTACGTCCCGAGTCAGTGAGCTAGTTACGTTAACAGATACTACAACCCTGCCTCGCCATGCAAGCCGTGCTGGGCTTGTCACAACCCGGTCATGGAAACGTGCCCCCATTGCCAACACCATGTCGCAGTACTGCAACGCCAGGTTTGCACCCAGACGGCCATACATTCCTACCAAGCCTACGGAGCCACGAGTAGGTATGGCATCGAGTCCCATCAGACTCCCTGCAACTGGCATGCAGGCAGCCCCAGCAATATGTGCAAGCCTTTGCGCGCTGTGCGCAGCCCCCCCCCCTACGTAAGCCAGCGGTCTTGCAGAAGTGGATAAATACCTTGCCGCCCTATGGGCATGAACGTACAAACATGGCTCTGACCAAACATCCTGTGGTGCGGTGTGGTTGGGCCTATGCCTCAGACCTCCTGCAGTAGCGCAGGGCAGGGTTATCTTTGACACATCCTTCGGTAAATCAAGGATAACTGGTGATGGTCTGTTCGTTACGGCAACAAGGCTAGCCTCCCATGCCGCCCTCCTTATGTCAAGCACCCTGCGCAGGCTATAGCAGCCCTTGGTGCACGGCGATGCGAGCCCTACAGCATCGCATTCCTGAAACGAACCCCTCCCCATGCTTGCCAATGGCACCTGCCCGCTTATTGCCAGCACAGGCACCGAGTCTGCATGCGCCGTTGCTATGCCAGTTATGGCGTTGGTTATTCCTGGGCCAGAAGTGACAAGGAACGCGCCTAGGACTCGCGTTGAGGCATAGGATGAGCAGGCAGCATGAGCTGCAGCCTGCTCGCACCTTACTGGCATGTGCCTCAAAAGGCCACACCTATATATCTCGTCGTACAACCCCAGCACTGAGCCACCAGGATATCCCCACAACAGGAGTATGACCATGCTACTCAGAGTCCATATCAGTACAAGCGAACCGCAAGCATGAAGCACGTGCCCTCTGCGCGTGGCGCACGTAGTGGAAAAATATTAGAAATTGCTGGCACGCACGCAATTGCGTGCGTGCCTTGCGGCATACCGCAAGGCATTAAGGGTGTAATAGATAGCCTCGGCGGCACGAACACCAGGGTGTACGCAGGGCACAGGCTAGGTTATGAGTACGTAATAGTATCGCAGGCAACGCAGCCTGTGCACGTCAGGCACGTTGCCATAGGCGTGGCGCGGTATGCCAAGGACATCTACAGCAATGTCGCCGCTGACATAGAGCCAAGGTCAGAGTGGTGCACCATTGCCTGCCCGGGCGCCATAATCTGCATCATGACGCCAGATATGAGGCTAAGGTATGCGATAGATGCCCTGCACGGGAGCCCGGTCTAACATTGCGCCCGTGTAGGTACCCCCCAGCCTCATAGCAGTCACGCTCAGCCTCTCCCTATCCTTAGAAAGGTAAACCCGGCCAGTTACTACCAGCGGGCTTCTAATCAAGACAGGGACTGTGACGTAGCGCGTAGCGCAGTATACGGGACAGCGATCTGTGTCATCCTCTATGACAACCATGGCGCTATGCCCCTCTGGGCCAGACCTTGCCCCCATGCTTAAAGCTACGCCGCACATGGTGATAATGGCATGCGAGCGCGCGCGTCGCCTTATGGCGTCGAGGCCCATGGTAGCAATAGCCCTTGCCGCACCCCTGCACCTGCTGAATGGGTGGATCGAGAAGTAGTAGCCCAGCGCCTCCCTCTCGTGCTGCACAGCAAAGCGCCACGCGCCTGGCGCTACCAGGCAAGCTGCGCTGGTGGGGTGCTGAATGCGCCACAGCAGCGCGGTAGGCTCATGGCGATCGCGCATAGCGGCAGGCAGTGCGGCCAGCATGTGCGCCCTGGGGCAACAGTGACAGCAGTGGAATGCCCCGGCCTTAATCAGGCATTCCACAGCGCTCCTCTTGACGATCCTACTGTTGATGCGTGCAAGGAAGTCATACAGGCTTCTGAACGGCCTATCCTCCCTGCACCTGGCAATGTCTCGCAGCACAGCCTCACCGCCGCACTTAATTGCACCTAAACCGTACACTATGTAACCATGCCCTTCGCTACCATAGCAAGTGATTGGAGTGAACCTATAGGATGGCCTGTTGACGTCAGGGGCTCTGAGCGGAACGCCACGTCGCGCGCAGTCTATACGCAGCAGCCTGAGCCTGTCGTAATCTCCAAGAGACCAGCTCATGTTAGACGCCATGAACTCTACGGGATGGCGTGCCTTTACCCAGGCAGTCTGGTAGGACATGGTGGCATAGGCTGCTGCGTGCGACTTGTTGAACCCGTAGCTGGCAAACTTCTCCATATGCTGGAAGACCGCCACAGCGCTTGATCCTCCTATGCCTTGCCTTGCTGCCCCGCTTACGAATGATATCCTATGCGCTGCCATATCCATGGGCTGCTTCCTGCTCATCACTCGACGTAGCAGGTCAGCTTCACCTGGGGTGTATCCACCCATTGCCTGAGCTATCCTCATTACCTGCTCCTGGTACACCATAATGCCGTAAGTCTCACCAAGGATAGGCATCAGGCGTTCGTCCACCACGCCAGCTGCCTCGACGCCATGCTTGCGCCTGCAGTAGCTGCGCACCAGGTGCATGGGGCCAGGCCTGTACAGTGATATCAGCGCTATTATGTCTCCCAGCCTGTCAGGTACAGTGATCCTAAGCGCCTCCTGCATGCCTATGCCCTCTAGCTGGAAGATCGCCACAGTATCTGCAGCCTGCAGCAGGCCGAAGGTTGCGCTATCGCACGGTGGGCCGCACAGGGCGTGCTTGCTTACAGCGCGCCCTGTGCCAACTACGCAGCGTGCTGCGTAGTTGAGTATGGTGAGCGTCGTAAGCCCCAGGAAGTCGAACTTCACCAGTCCAAGAGACTCTGCATCGTCCTTGTCCAGCTGGCTTACTGGAACAATGCTGCCAGCCTGCTGGTACAGCGGGCACAGGTCTTGTATGTCTGCTGGCGATATTATGACGCCCCCGGCATGCACCGCCATGTTCCTCACCAGCCCTTCCATCCTGGAAGCTGTGTCAATAAGGAGTCTCACGTCTCCCTCGGAAGCATACCTGTCCCGCAGCATGCGCACCTCCTTGAGGCTGTGAGGTATCGTGACCCTAGCGCAAGGCTTGATCGGCACCAGCCTGGCAATGCTGTCGGCCAAGGTATAGCTTACGCCCATTGCCCGCGCAGCTTCACGCACCGCAGCACGGGCTGCCATAGTGCCGAAGGTGGTGATCTGAGCCACGCAGCCGTTGCCATAGCGCTGCCTGACGTACTGCACGACCCTGTCCCTGCCCTCCTGGCAGAAGTCGATGTCGATATCTGGCATCGTAACGCGCTCGGGGTTCAGGAAACGCTCGAATAGCAGCCCGTGCTCTATGGGGTCTATGTCCGTTATGCCGAGCATAAATGCCATGAGAGATCCGGCACCCGACCCCCTGCCAGTACCCACTGGTATGCCACGAGCCCTGGCCCATCCCACGAAATCAGCCACTATGAGGAAGTAACCGCAGAAGCCCATGCCAGCGACTATCCTGTACTCCTCCCTAATCCTAGCAGCATACTCACGACGCTGGCATGTGCAGCGGGGCATCCTACCAGACTTCATGTGAAGGCGGATGCCTGAGCCAAGCGTGCCTGCTAGCGCTGATGCCTCATTGCAAGGGGAGCAACAGGCAAACACTGGTCGCCTTAGCCTACCAATATCCATGTGCAGGTTGCACATCCTCGCTATGGCGCTGGTGTTCGAGATGGCAGAGGGTATGTCTCTGAAAATCCTCGACATGCTCTCCCTGCTCTTGAAGTGCTGTTCCCTTGTAAACATTCCCGTAGCGCCTGCTCCAAGCGCCCCAGCAGCCATGCCACAGCGAACGCAATGCAACGGGTAGTCTGATGGCGTCATGAACTGTATGGGATGCGTTGCTACCACTGGAACCTTTGCGTACATTGATAGCTCTAGGGCTCTATGTACGTAAGCCTCAGTGCCGCTATGCCCACACCGTTGCAGCTCTAGGTAGAAGGAACCCTGGGTCATTGTGAGCCAATCATCCACTGAGCGCCGTGCTGCGCTAGAGTTGCCGGCGATGATATGGCGGCCGATTGGGCCGTCAAGCGCTCCAGAAAGAACAACTATGCCATTTAGGATGCGTGGGCATGCTGCAAGCCAGCGCATGTCAACACGAGCCTCAACGCACGTCGCAGCATTTGCCCAGGCCGCTGTGAGTATCCTGCACATGTTGCGATACCCTCCGCAGCTTCTGGCCAGGGCTAGCACGGACGAAGTATCGCCGAACGCCCCTCGTAGTAGCAGGTGGCATCCCACTATGGGCTTTAAGCCTGACCTTACGGCAGCCTTGTAGAACTTAACCGCGCCGCAGACGTTGTTTAGGTCTGTTAGCGCCAACGCGCACTGCATGTCAGCCCTCGCTGCGCGCACCGCGTCCTCTACTCTGACCATGCCGTCGTGCATAGAGTACTCAGAGTGCATCCTAAGATGAACAAAGTCTACGCCGCAAGAGCAGCCCAGCGGTTCTTTAGAGCAACCATCCGTCATACTGCTCAGAGGCAGAGCGGCGGGGTCATAATCCGCAGGCGCGGTGCTCCGATGCCTGGGCTAACAATGGAGGCATGCCATGAGCAAGATACGCCCATTGGGGGATAGGGTAGTGGTAAAGAGGTCGGAGGACGAGACCAAGACGCCATGCGGAATAGTAATACCGGACACTGCTGCTGAGAAGCAAGACCAGGGCACAGTAGTAGCCTTAGGCCCTGGTAAAAAGGACAGCGCAGGTGCCAGGGTGCCCATTGAATTAAGGCTGGGCGATAGGGTACTGTTCGGCAAGTATGCTGGACAGTCTATCAAGGTTGAAGATGAGGACCTGATGGTTATGAGGGAGGAGGACATCGTTGCCGTGATAGAGTAGCCCACGCAAACGCTGGCACTAACAACACCGTGTAGGTAACCCATGCCCGCAAAAGACGTCATATTCGGCGACTGTGCTAGATTGAGGCTCATGGAGGGCGTTAAAACGCTGGCGGATGCCGTTAAGGTAACGCTTGGCCCCAAGGGTAGAAACGTGGTCCTCGAGAGAAGCTATGGCAGCCCGGCCGTAACGAAGGACGGCGTAACGGTGGCTAAGGACATAGAGCTGAGGGATAGGATGCAGAACATGGGAGCCCAGATGGTGAAGGAGGTGGCAGCAAAAACGAGCGACAACGCAGGCGATGGCACAACGACAGCCACCGTACTGGCACAGTCCATAGTACGCGAGGGAATGCGCTACGTTGCCTCTGGCGTCAACCCTATGGACATCAAGCGGGGCATCGACCAGGCGGTATCTTCTGCAGTAATGGAGCTCAAGAAGATCAGCAGGCCATGCACCACTGGGAAGGAAATAGCGCAGGTAGGCAGTGTATCTGCAAACAACGACCGTACCGTTGGCCAGATGATCGCAGATGCCATGAACAAGGTGGGCAAGGAGGGCGTCATAACTGTCGAGGATGGTAAGTCGCTCGCGGATGAGCTAGAGGTGGTCGAGGGCATGCAGTTCGACAGAGGCTACATCTCACCCTACTTCATAAACAACCAAGACAGGCAGGTTGCAGTGCTAGATAGCCCCTACGTCCTGCTGTGCGAAAAGAAGGTAGCAAGCATCCGCGACCTTCTACCAATCATGGAGAGGGTAGCGAAGGCAGGACGCCCCCTCCTGATAGTGGCTGAGGATGTCGAAGGCGAGGCGCTCGCTACGCTAGTTGTTAACAACGCTAGGGGCATATTGAAGGCTGCAGCAGTCAAGGCACCCGGCTTCGGCGATAGAAGGAAGGCCATGCTGCAGGACCTCGCCATCCTTACGGGTGGACATGTTATATCAGAGGAGACTGGGCTATCACTAGATAAGGTCTCGCTCCCCGAGCTAGGCCAGGCCAAGAGGGCCGAGGTTGCAAAGGACACAACCACCATAATAGATGGCGCCGGAGATGCCAAGGCAATAAACGCCCGCATAAAGCACATACGCCTTCAGATTGAGGAGGCAGCATCCGACTACGATAAGGAGAAGCTACAGGAGCGTGTTGCCAAGCTGGCAGGCGGGGTCGCTGTCATCAGGGTAGGCGCAGCCACTGAGGTTGAGATGAAGGAGAAGAAGGCAAGGGTAGAAGATGCTCTTCACGCAACGCGCGCTGCTGTAGAGGAGGGCATAGTACCAGGCGGAGGCGTAGCACTAATCAGAGCGCGCAACGCCATATCCAACCTGCGCGGCGAAAATCCAGACCAGGACGCTGGCATTCGGATAGTCCTCAGGGCCATGGAGGAACCACTGCGGCAGATAGTGGCAAACGGTGGCTCGGAGGCAAGCGTGGTAGCTTCCTCAGTAGCAAGCGGCAAGAGCATCAGCTATGGCTACAACGCAGCAACTAGCGTCTATGGCGATCTCATGGACGCCGGCGTGGTAGATCCGACCAAGGTAACTCGATCCGCGCTACAGAACGCTGCATCGGTAGCCGGGCTCATGCTAACCACCGACGTTGCAGTGTGCGACTCGCCAAAGAGGGAGGAAGCAGCTACCGCGCAGCCTGTGCATGGCGGCGTGGGTGGAATGGATGGGTAGCGCCAAGGCCTACCGCAACACAGTGGGCCAAGAGCTGAGCATGCAGCGCGCATTTGCTGCGCGCAGAGTCCGCCGTTGCCATCAACGTTGAGTAGTGTCCGAAAAACCCAACAGGCCCACTGCGCGCAGGGGGCATGCAATGCAGGCATCCATCGGATAATCGCTGCACAGCGTGCACGCTTCGAGCTATCGGCGCAATCGTTTGCAGGGAGTTCTACTACAACGACCGGGGTAGGATGTTGGAGCAACAGCTGTGCACGCTACGGCGCTTCGAACCTGGCAAACTCGCACCAGGCGGTTTGCCTGGACATGATCTGCGCCAGGTTAGAAGCATGCACTAGGGAGACTCGCCTATACGCTAGCTGCGCCCCCCGTTGCCACCATAGACTTCATGCTTAGGAAGTGCTACGCCTACCACCAGCCTACGTACTGCAGCGTTCGGTGAGGTTGCGCGTACGGTCTGTGGGAGGGTGTCCTTACTTCCTATCTGACTTGCTGTACCACGTTTCCAAGTGGGCGCTACGTGCACGCCATAGATATATATGGGCCACGACTACCTTGGGACAGCCGCATCGATAAGAGCATCACGGCACATGCTCAGCCTCAGGCAGCCAGCAAACTACCCAGCATACATCCTACACAAGATGGTGCGGCTCGTAAGGAACGGCGCAGCGGTCAAGATGGCTAAGAGGCTCGGCACAACGCTACCCCATACTGCACTGCTCAAGGGCACGGCTATTGCAGGACTGGCGCGCGCTTAGGATGCGCATGGCCTGCTCGCCATCACGGAGCAGGATTGCAACGTGCTGTGGAGATACACCGCATGCTACAGTCTACGCTACGCGCTGTATGCATGCTCCAGGGCAGGCAGGGTTCTCGCACGCAACGGCATGCTGTGGGGGGGCCGGGCATGCGGCAAGGCTGGCCAGATTCAGAGCTTGCCAACGCCGCAGCCTACCTACGTCTCGCGCTATGCCGCACAGCCTTGGAGCTTTTGCCAAGCGCATTGCATTCATTACTACAGCGCATGGCGCGATGCGTGCACAGCTACTACGAGAAACGGCGCGTGCTATGGGCCTCTAGCAAAAGTGCAAATGTGCCAAGCGCAGCGCTAGCTAGGACGGGATGCACCATTTGCGCTATTGGACTGCCCTGGGCGCAAAGCATGGCCGCGCGCTCTGCGCTTGGCGTGCTGCTCCATAGCTGAGGCAGATGCTCAAAAGCCCGACCATCAGGGCTCGGCATGGCGTTGCTGCCTTCAAGAACTCCACGGTAAGCGCATGGAGCGCTTGGGCGCACCGACAGACGGTACTAATCAACGAGCTAAGGCTAGATCTCTCTGCGCTTAGGGTGAGGCAGTTCGTTCTGCACCGTATGGATGACAACCTTTTCGGGTTTGCTGGCTCAGCCTAGGGTAATTAGCTCAGCGGTAGAGCGCTACTACGACAGGGTAGCGGCAGTTGGTTCGACCCCAACATTACCCAAGAGACAGCAGTGCACCTGTAACTCAATTTGGTGAGAGTTTTACCTCCGGTGGTAAATGTTGCTGGTTCGAGTCCAGTCAGGTGTGCGCTGCGTGTTATGCCCGGCCTTTCCTTCGAGTTCTTTGCTCCACGTAGCCATGCAGGCTCAATTAGGCTCATGTGCGCACAGCAGGTTCTATCGCGCTTCGTGCCAAGGTTCGTATCGGTGACCAGGAGCGCCTCGATCGGGCAGCAGGCTCATATCGAAACTATAGCCAGCACTCTCAGAGTATTCCCAAGGACCGCGCCGCACGTCCTGTTCTGTCAGTGCCCTAGAGCGCTAGCAAGAGAGCTTAGAGCGTACGAGCTGCTAGGCATTCGCCACCTAGTCTTGCTAAGAGGGGACAATGGTACCGCACCAGGCGAACTCGGGGCACCTGAACTAGTGAGCCTGGTGCGGCGTTCTTATGGTGAAGCCTTCTATATAGACGTGGCAGCTTATCCTGACGGCCATCCCATGGCTTCCACTGTCTTCGATGATGTCAGGGCGCTCGCCAGGAAGGTGCGCTGTGGTGCAAACTCGGCCATTACACAGTGCTTCTACAACCCCGACGCCTACTACAGGCTGCAGGACGAGCTGCAGAGGCTGGGCGTGAGCCTGCCCGTTACCCCTGGCATAATGCCAGTGCTAAGCCATGCTTACATGTCACGATTTATCCTTCCATCCGGGGTAGACGTGCCTGCGTGGATCCTCAAGAGGCTAGAGGCTCTGCGATATTGCAGCGCATCGGTTCTAGAGTTCGGCACGGACGTAGCGCTCTCGCTGTGCGAAAGCCTTGCAGCACGCGGGGCGTCAGACTTCCACCTTTACACTATGAACGACCACAGGGCCGTATGGAGGGTGTGCGAGCATGTACTAGGGACTGCAGCCACATGCCATAGGAGCGGCGCCTGATGCGCCGCTCCTTGCTCGTAGCGCTCTGACGTCGTGCGAGTGCAGTCTGAGTGCAAGGTACACACAGAAGCCAGCATGTTCCCTTCGCACGACGATGGATGTATTCAGAGCGCTACGACGTCGTGCGACGACAACGCCCTCGAAAGAATTCCCCTTTCTGCCCGCGCCGCGAGCAGCTCCAATGGAAACAGCATCTCCTATGCTCGGAGATGGGCGCGGCACATCAGGCGACGCGCCCATGGTTCCAGCCTCGAGTACCCTTAGTGCCAGGGCAGACATACGGAGCCTGAATTGCGTGCGGCTGGTGTGCAGCCTGGCGCGTGCCGGTGAAGTAGCCTTGCAACGGTGCGCGTCGGAGACGCTCCGCGCTCAGTCCACAGGCGTAGCATTGCTGTATCTATGTGTGCCGACTTAAGCCTTGGGTTGTAGGATCCAACCCGGCAGATAAAAACCCCATCTCTCTTGCGCCTGGAATCTATAACTACAACTTGATATGCCGGCCTGCCTCTTGCGCCGTTCCTGCGCAGTCTTATGGCAAGCATGGAACAAGCCCATGGTTGGCGCGCATAGCGTCGCGAATGGCGCATGCAACGGAGCGAGGACGTAGCGAAATAGCACTTAGCAGCCTTATCGCAACGTGAGCTCCGCGAAGAGCGCATTGGGCCTTGGCAGCAGCGACGTGCGCTGCACGCACGTGAAGGCAGCATGGCCTTATTTGCGGTGCCATACGAACGAAAGCGCCGGGCCTGATGCTAGCGCCAGGCGCTAGCATCCTCACGCCGAGAGGCCCTAGTGCGAACCCTGATGCAAGTGATATCCGGCCTCTATTCACGTCGACGCCCACTACCCGTGCCTCTACTACGCCTCCGCTGCATAGCGCCCGAAGTAATCTGCGACGCAGGTCTTTTGACATGCACACGACACCATGCACCCCCATCGGCAAGTCAACTAGTATGCCTACATCTACTGGCGACCTTATGATTGCGCCCATCCTATCGTTCTTTCTAAAACCTTTGTAAAAAGTTAGCCATGGGTTAAGCGTGCCGTGCTTCATGCCAAGGCTGATCCTTCTCCTGGTCTTGGAAACGTCGAGCACGGTAACATTGACGTACTGCCCTACCCTAAAGTGCCTTAGAGAGATTGTGCCCTTGCTCTTCTGGTGCATTTCAGAAACGTGCAGGAGCCCCTCTATGCCGCGTTCTATCTCTACGAATAGGCCGTAGTCCGCTATGTTAGTTACCCTTCCTCGCACCCTGCTACCAGCGGGATAGAGTCCTATAATCCCAGCCCAAGGATCTGGATGCAACTGCTTTAGGCCGAGTGAGACTCTCGTCTTCGTGCGGTCGAACTTTAGCACCTTTACCGTTATCCGATCGCCTACTGATAGTACCTGGCTCGGATGCCTTATGCGCCTCCACGATATGTCCGTAATGTGCAGCAGTCCATCCAGGCCGCCTAGGTCTATGAATGCTCCGTAGTCGGTGAGATTTTTGATCACCCCCTGCACCACGTCGCCGTCACCGAGTGATGCCAGAAGCCTGTTCCTATTCTCTGCCTGCCGGCGCTCTATTACGGACCTGCGTGATAGAACTACGTTGCCACGCTTCCGATCCAGCTTGATAACATGGAACCTGAGGCGCCTGCCCTCATACCTCTCAGCATCCTTTACAGGCCTGGTGTCTATGAGGGAGCCGGGGAGGAACGCTCTCATGCCATTCACTACGGCAGTCATGCCGCCCTTGACCCTTCCGACCACTGTTCCCATAATTGTGCCACGGGTCCTATGCGCACTATCTAGTATGCCCCAGGCAACCCTGCGCCGAGCCTTCTCCCGGGACAGGCGCACCGTGCCCTCATCTCCTGCATCGCGCTCAACATATGCCAACGTTACGTCCCCGACCTTGACCTCCAGCCTATCACCGTGAGGTGAGACGAACTCGCCAAGTGGGACGCGCGAGTCTGACTTTAGCCCAGCCCTCAGCACTACGTGACTGCGGCTTATTGCCACAACCCTCGCTGCTACTATGCTCCCAGGCCCTGCGTCGTGGTACTTACAGTACTCACGTAGCAGCCGGATATGGTCGTGCATTGTGTGTGCCCTGCTGTGCCGCCCCTTTGCGTGGGCGGCGTGGTGTAACGCGCCGCAGCCAGCTCGGCCTCTGCGAAAATTAACGCAGCGGAAGCAACAGGATGGCGCTGCGCTATGCACCTGCACATTCGTGCAGGTAGTCGGGGTATGTCTTACATACGCACTGCGGCCCGCTGGTGCGTACTACGCAGCCTGCTGCGTGCATAAGGGAGCAGCACATGGCTATCCTATGATCACGGTACGTGCTTACATCCGCCCGACCGTGCCATGGAAGTGCGCATGACAAGCATGCCATGCAGCCCATGCCGCAGTCCGCGGCAACGCCCATCCTCCTCAGTTCCAGGGCCATTGCCAGCACCCTATCCGTTTCCTTGTACCTCCAGCTTAGCACTCCGACAGCATCACTAGCACCGGCTAAGGCTAGCGAGACTGTCAGCGCAGTCATAGCTCCATCCGGCGCAGAGCAGCACAGCAGCCTGGGGGTCGGGGAATGCCGTGCAGCTCGCCACATGGCATTTCCTTCCCTGCACTGCCACATGGCGCACCCCATACTGTACATGGCGTCAGCCATGGTTGCGTCGCTCTGCGACGCATGGTCCGAGCCGCAGAGCATGCGCCACATCCCCATACCCATGCTTCCTAGCGCCGTTGGGTATGATGCGGATGTCATGTCTGTATCGGTGATCCCAGGATACTCGCAGTCCATGGCAGCAGGAACGTGGGCGTAGCGCTTCCACGCATGCCCCTCAGCGCACATGCCGAACAGCCCCATTATATCGACAGTCGAGGCAACGTACATCCTTGACGATGTGAGCCGTCCGCATGCTATTGGAGCATCTTTGTGTGCAATACCATGACTGGCGAGCACAGCAGAAGTGACGAACTGGCTGGACTCGGACATCGGCAGCATGGGGGGCGCGAAGTTCTTCAGAGTGCACGTTGGCCCAATCGCAGTAGGCATCGAGCCTTGGCGTGCCAAGTGCACCACCTTAGCCCCAAGCGATGCAAGGCCCACGGTGAGCGCGAGCGCAGGCCTCCTGTGCATCCTGGGATCCCCATGCACCAGCGCATGGCGCGGTTTTCTGCATGCGCAAGCGCACACCAGCCTAGCTGTCGTGCCTGAGTTCCCAACGTATAGTTCTGCGACAAGTAGCCCAAGCCGGAATTTATCTGGGCCAAGGCGTAGAGAGCGTCCATGCTGCTCCGCGAGAATGCCGAAGGAGCGGGCAGCGTTGAGTAGAACTGCTGTGTCGTCGGAGTGCAGCGTGCGGCCGCTGAGCTGGGTTGCTTTGAGTGAGACAAATGCACAGGCAACCTCCCTGTTCGAGGCGCTCTTTGACGTAGGCACGTGCGTGTATCCGCGCCTGTGCCTCCTGATCCTAACATGTGCCGACCTCACTTGCCGTGGCATCCAGCTTGCGCCGGGGACTGGCGCAGCGCGCTGCGTGCGGCGAAAGCCGCACCTCCTCTGGCTGCTTCGATTACCAGCGCGCAGTGCGATGTGCTGCTGTGCCTTAGGGCTATGAGTAGCCACGCTGCGCCGTGGCGCACACCGCAGCACCTGGAATCTAGCGACCATGCCACAACGCGTGCTCCGATCACGGAGCGCGCTGCTCCGCAGCGCGCGCAGACCGCAAAGGAGGTCCTGTTCATTTCGCTGCTGTGTGCAGGCGCTGCGCCATGCCTCCCCATAGCATGAGCCAGTGCCGGGGTAGTTATGGCACACGCGCCTTGTGCTGCTGCAGCTATGGCTGGCGCTTCTGAGGCGCTACGCGCTACTGAGGCAACCATGCTGCTATCGCAAAACCACGATGAACACTGCCATAGGGCATGTTTTTGGGCCACGGCAGTATGCGCAACGAGCCTGCAGGAGCCTGGCGCATGCTTTACTGCCACAGAGCACAGCGCAGCAAGCAGCCCCCTTAGGACGCTGCACACCCGTAGTGCAGCGCTTACTGCACCGCTCAGCGTGTTATACACTGGAAGTATAGCACAGCCAGCTCTACATGCCATCGAGCATGCTTCTCCGAAGGATGCGAACTGCACGCGCTGCGACTTGCGCAGCGCCATAATGGCAGCCCGTTCGCTGTGTGTGCGCATGGGGCCTAGGTGCAGTGCAAGGCACTCTGGCTCTACGGACCTTGCACTCATCATTAGGCAGCGCCACAGACTTAGCGGGGCAGGAGCTATGCGCCTACCTCCATACACATTCCAGCGTTCTACTACCTCCCGTGCCACTGTGCGCTCGCGCTCTGCGTCGTAGGACCGAATTCCGGCAGCCCTCTTCATGTCGCCTATCCTGGACGCAACGCCTAGCCTAGCTCTTGCTGCGCAGGCAGACAGTACATCATGTCCACTTATGAATTGCCGTAGCTCTGTGTAGAAGCTGGGCATCTTAGCCTATGACGCCCAGCATGTCTATGGCCTCAGCGCGTATGCTCCTGTAAAGGCTGCGCATGTTCGCAAGCGTGCACCTCTTGACTAGCCTGTCGAAAACATCTAGTCCAACCAGGCGCCTATGCTTAAGGTATTTGGCACCTGCCGTGCTATTGTAGAATTCCGTAATGTCCCGCAGCTCGGTGGTTGTATAATACCGGGAGTACGCCATACAAAGTTCATGTATGACAGCGTTCCAGAACCCTCTCCCCGCAAAGGGTGCGTATGCAGCCTTATGCACATCACTGTCCACGCACCTTCGCATCCACATTAACACTCTGGCGCGCTGTGATGGTGTTAGGTTGCGGTTTCCCAGGATATTGCTCTCAACTAGGGGTATCAGCTGCTCGGTTCGCCTGTATACGTTCCGAACGAGGTTGGATATCATCGCCGGCACGCACTCTGCGACCATTAGCTCACCAATGGCTTCTAGCTTCCGAGGTGGTATCGGACCATCCCTCCGAGCAAATGCTGGGAGGTCTCGGCTTATTAGTGTGGCGAACCAGTCGCCACCAGACTCAACAGAACAGCAGGCTAGGCCAGCTTTGCTGTTGGCCTTGCTGCCTCTACATCTTGCAACGGGCGGCAGCGACTCTAGCTGCAGCATTTGGCGTATGTGCATCCTCTGCACAAGCAACCTGGCGCATAGCGCCAGCGCCTTGCCAGTAGCTCGGTGCGCAGGATCGCCTGACATTTCACGCAAAAAGGCTGCCAGTAATCTCAGGACTTTCATGGTTTTTCATCGACCCCCCCATTGATTGGTTCGTGGTATAAGACGAAGGCACGGCAATTGCCGTGCCTTCGCAAACTCATCTGCGCCAAGTGATTTTAATGGCGCAAAGCTCAGCGCCGAGCACTGTCGTGCGCTGATGCGGGGATGACAGGATTCGACACGGGGCAAGGGATGGGGTGTCATGCCGAGCGCCCCACGTTAAGGGCACGAAAGGTGCACCAAGTAAAAGGTTCGCCATGGTGACTAACGACAGCAAGTTCGCGTTGGTCGGAAGAGCAGCGGTATAGTGCGAAGGTACACTGAAGGACTAGGCTGACGGGTCATAGTGCGATTGTAAACAAAGCATGTGTGCACCCCACACCTCCCCGCTGGACGTGGGTGAAATGCCCACCATCTCCACTTTATGCGACTGTAGCTCAGTTGGAAGAGCACCTAGGTACAGACTAGGAGGCCGTGGGTTAAAATCCTGCCAGTCGTTAGTGTAGTGCCCCTGGTGCGTCTGGCGTAACAAGCTAGCAGCAGTGCCCGAACAAAAGCGTTACGGCGCGCAGTGGATGCCCGGAGCGCCGTGAGGTAAAGGTGGCAGAGCTGTCTATTGCGCAAAACTCGAAGCTTGGTTACCATAGCCGTTGGCTCTCATCCACCATTTCAGCCTATGCGAGGGGCATAGTGGGCACACCTGTGCAAGTTAGCTCCAGGATTCCCAGGAGCCCATATCTTACCACTGTGCATGCGTTTACGCAGGCTCCGTGGTCAGCCACGTTGAGCTGCCCTGCCCTATCCCATGGTCGTAGCGACGGAGTTGCGCCGTCCATGGTAGCAACGTCAGAAGCATAGGCCAGGGCTATTGAGAACGTGTCCACAGGAATGTGTGGAGCCTCCCTGCGTAGCGTCAGCGTAACGTCCCCTGTTGCGAAGCGTGCGATCCAGCGCTCCATGGAGTCTCGTAGCATCATGGCAGAAGGGCTAAACCACCTGCCGGCGTATAAGTAACGCCCCAGGCACGAACCGCAGCGCCTGTAGTAGGCTATGGCGCGAGCGTCATGCGCGCATGTTAGCAGCCTCTCGTACGCGGCGTAGAGGATGGTCAACCCTGGCGCCTCGTACACGCCCCTGCTCTTGAAGCACAGGATCCTATCCTCTACCTGGTCGCTCATGCCGATGCAGTACGATCCACCTAGGCGGTTTAGGTCCTGTAGCAGCTCAGCAGTGCTAGCATAGGGCTTGCCATCAAGTCCTATAGGCCATCCCTCGTTTAGCGTTAGCGTCAGGCGCCTGGTGCGCGGTACTGTGCCCTTACGGCTTGGTGTGCTCGGCCTTACGTCGCACGGGCCCGAGTCTAGCCTCTCAATGGTCTTGCCCTCGTAGCTGATGCCGAGGAGGCTTGCGTCCATTGAGTATGGGAGCGCCTGACGTACGCCCCAGGCCAGCCCGCACGACGATACGAAACCCTCGAGCATGTCCCTGCTTCCCATGGATCCGACGAAGCCAGTGTCGAGCCAAGGCTTGTAGACCCTAAGTCCAGGGTGCCACAGTGAGCTGTAGATGTGAAAGCGCTGTATGTCGTTGCCTTTATGAGTACTTCCATCGCACCAAATGTGGATGCCATCATGCTCCATGCGCGCAGATATGGCAACCCCTATGATGGCGCGGCTTATGGGTGTGGTGTTGAGGTAGTAAGAGCCTGCGGTGCTAATATGAAAGGCGCCGCAGCGCACTGCATTTACTCCGGCGCAAGCAAGGTGCTCCCTGCAGTCTACCAGCACTGACCTCTCTGCTCCGAATGGGATGGCCCTTTCTGCCATGCAGTTTAGGTCTGGTTCGTCAGGTTGGCCTGTATCTGCCAAGTAAGCATATGGCACAGCGCCCTCGCGCCTTATCCAGCACAAGGTGGCGCAGGTATCCAGCCCGCCTGAGAATGCCACTCCGACCCTTTCACCCCTGGGGACCTTGCTTATGATCCTGGCCATTCCTACGATGCAGCGCCGTAAGTTCCAATATAGCTTCGCTTGGTTATGCGCTCCTCCAGGCAGTGTGTTCGCACGCTTCGACGTAGCAGGGGATTGGTTGTGCTCACATGCAGCTGAAAGTGCGCTGCATTTCGTGCGCTGATGCTAGGTGCTGCGCGCAGCGTAGAGGGCACATGCCGGGCAAGGGTGATGGCGACGCCTTATGGAAGGCAGCCGCGCCCATTACCACCAACGCAAATGGGGCTGGCGATGATTACTAGGTCTATAACCATACCCATAGTTACGGAGAGCACGCGCTCCGGCGAACGGAGCGTCGACATTTTCTCACGCTTACTTAAGGAGAGGATAATCTTTCTCACTGGCGAGATTAACGACAACCTATCCAGCGTAGTGGTTGCTCAGCTCCTTTTACTGGAAAGCGAAGATCCGAGCAGGGACATACACCTGTACATAAACAGCCCAGGTGGGTACATATCGTCCGGCATGTGTATTTATGACACCATGCGGCATGTCAGGCCGTGCGTTTCCACGCTGTGCGTAGGGCGTGCGGCCAGCATGGCTGCCTTTCTACTTGCAGGAGGTGCTCGGGGTAAGCGTTACGCACTGTCTAACTCGCGCATAATGATACACCAGCCCCTGGGCGGCATGCAGGGACAGGCATCGGATTTAGAGATACATGCCCGGGAGATCCTCACGCAGAAGGAGCACCTAAACCAGCTCCTGGCTATAAACACCGGACAGAGCGTGTCCAGGATAACAACTGATACCGATAGGGACTACTTCATGTCGAGCCATGAGGCTAGGGCCTATGGCATAGTGGACTTTGTCCTGGGTGGATAGCAGTGTGCAGCAATGACAGGGCTGTGAGTGCATGCTCGTTCTGTGGTGGCAGGCTTACTCCAGATGGCACTATGCTTGCAAGCAAGGCAGCAACCATATGCTCGGGGTGTATAAAGGCAGGCTGCATCCTAGCGCAAGCTGCTGAGACAAGGATGCGCACGCCGTGCCATCCTCGCCCCGATGCAATCTTGGCTGAGCTGGACCGACATGTTGTTGGGCAGGATAGGATAAAGCGCATCATATCGGTCGCAGTGTACAACCACTACAAGCGCATCGAAGCCTATGGTGGCTGCAATGAGCGCCACGGCATATCAAAGAGCAACATATTGCTGGTAGGCCCAACAGGGGCAGGCAAGACACTCATAGCGCAGACAATGGCCAGGTTTCTAAGGGTGCCCTTCGCGGTCGCCGATGCCACCACCCTAACGGAGGCTGGGTATGTTGGAGAGGATGTAGAGGGCATACTGCTAAGGCTCCTGCACAGTAGTGATTTTGATGTGGACATGGCGCAGAGGGGCATTGTGTACATTGACGAGATCGATAAGATCTCCAGGAAGCAAGGAAGCACCATGGCAACGCGCGACATCTCAGGCGAGGGCGTGCAGCAGGCGCTCCTTAAGATCCTGGACGGCACAGTCGCAGTAGTTCCATGCCTTGGCGGCAAGAGGTTCCCCGATGCAGACTACATACACCTGGACACCACCGACATACTGTTCATATGCGGCGGCTCGTTCGAGGCTGCGACCAGGGCTTCCTCCATGTCCACACCACCGGGCTGCGTAGGCTTCACAAGGCCGATTGCAATGAGAGCGCGAAGGCCCATGACGGCACGAGAGCTCATCAAGCACGGCCTCATACCGGAGCTTGTGGGCAGGCTTCCAGTGGTTGAGGTGCTTCAGGAGCTTACTGAGGACGAACTCGTGAGGATCATGGTAGAGCCTAGCTCCGCGCTACTATGGCAGTACAGTGCGCTACTCGGCCTCGAAAGCGCCTGTCTTGCAATATCTGCATCCGGACTCAGGCGCATAGCGCACAGGGGCATGTTGCTAGGCATAGGAGCACGGGGCCTGAGGGCTATTATGGAGCACTTACTCGTCGACGCCATGTACGAGGTGCCAATTGCCCATGGCAGCACCGATGGCATACTGCTTGACGAGCGCGTCGTCCGTGCTATGAGGGGTCCGTTCATGCTATACCCACGCCCCATATAGCATGCACCTAGGGCGCATGCCTATACACCATCTGGTGCTTAGCGAAGCTGCAGAGCTGCGTCCTTACGCTGCGCAGGTCGATAGTTCTAGACTTTCAGCACACATGGCTCATGTGCCACGCTTATCCACTGGCTCGCAGCATGCGCACGTGCCACGCGGGCCTGAAGGCCCTTGGCTCATGCAGGCTGCGAATGCCTGCGACCCTGTGCCTATAGTAGCCACACAGCCTCGACGTCCAGAACCTTATGGATGCAGCCCTTAGCGCCTCAATTATGCAAGAACGCTCGCGCCTAGCCAGAGGTCGCAGCGTCTGGTAAGCATGGAGAGCAGCCCTTGCCATGTACCAGCGCTCTCGGCCTGCGCCGTGCGCACGCCAAGCCTCGGACAGTATGGCTGCATCCATGACCAGCTGCCCGCAGCCTGCAAAGTGGAAGTCGAAGCACCCGCTTAGCCTCTCCCTGGCAGTACGACTCGGTGCCACCAGTGATACGTTGTCTTGGAAGAGGTCGTAGTGGCACAGACCCCGAGGCAGCCTATCGTACCCCGGCGATAGCACTAGGCGTGCAAGGAGCGACGTCTCGTGCTCGAGCGCATGCTGCGAGCCTAGCGGCGAGTGCACAGCGGCCAGCCTGGCGCTAGCCCGCACCCAGGCCTCTCCATGTAAATGAGGGCAGTAGTACATACACCCAATGCATGCCAAGTGCAACACTCCAAGCGTGCCGGCTGCGCGTGAGGCTGCGGCCTGGCCGGCACGTATCGCAACTCTGCCAACCAGGTTAGCACCTGCTACTAATATCATGCCACCCACTGTTGCGCACAACGGTGCATTCTTGCAACAGCATGGCGCGGGCGTAGGTAGCCCGTTCAGGCACAGCGCATAAGCCAGGCACGCGCTGAAGCTTGGCGCAGCAACCGAGCTAGCTTCTAGCACCGTTGCGACCAGCCGCCGCTCCAAGGTGTGCACGTAGAAGTTGCTGTTCTCGGAGCCCAGCACAGTCCCCCGGATGCTCCTGACACCACCCTGACCGAACTCATGCACGCACCTTCCTATGGCCGAGCGTGGGAGCGCCGTGAACACAGCCATCATGCAGCCTCTGCCATGTACGCCAGGCTGCCGTGCATGGCAAGGTTGGGCTTAATTGCCCGTGCCGCCTTGTCGATGCACTCCCCCATGGCATCGTCGAGCTGAGGTAGCAGCGTAGCGCTGCCGCCTTGCGCGCCAATGCCTCCAATGACGCGCGTCGTGTATCCTGAGGCAACAATAGCAGCCATTGCCCATCCTATCGCTGCAACGTGCGCCGCTGTATGATCTACAGCACTGCACCTGCGTTTTAGCAGTGACGATAGCGCTAGCGCTCGGCTAAGGCTTAACTCCACTGCTGCCCCAAGGCCTGGGCTCACGGTGCAAGCAGCTGATGTTATTGAAGTCTGCACGAGCACGCTGAAGCAAACCGCAGTGGATTGCCTGCTGTTTGCTTGGTGAAGGTGGGACTGGGCGGCAAGCTCTGGCACAACGCAGCCATGGCGCAGTGGCATGGAGCTATGGCGTGAGGACGAGCTAGACACCAGCCCTAGCTGCGAGTCGCGGAACGTCATGCACGAGTCGTAGAATGACCTCTCCACGCCCAGCGTCAGCAGCTTAAGAACGACTGCACCGCAGGCCTATGGTGCAGGCGTGGTGCGCAAACAATCATTAGGTTATATGAATGAGCACAGTAGTTGTTAGAGACACTGAGCCGTTCGAGGCTGCGCTAAGGCGGTTCAGGCGCTTGGCCGAGAGGAGCGGAATGCAGTCTGAGCTACGGCGCAGGGCGGCTTACGAAAAGCCAACCGCAAGGAGAAAGAGGAAGCTCGCTGCGGCGATCAAGAGGAGCATTAGGCGGCGCTCTGCGCGATAGCCCAGCCAGGCTTCCTGTACCCAGCCCTGCGTGCATCATGGCACGCAGGGCGCATAGCGCGCCACGCCCCACCTGCGCGCGGAGGCCATGTTCACCGTCGGTCCTGAGAGGCCTTACGACGTGCGCGCTCCGCGTGGCCCTTGCGCATCCAGGGTCCGTGCTGCTAGCATTGCGCGCTTCGGCATACGCCGTGGCTCGGGGAAGTTCAAGCGCACACTATTGCATTGAAGGCCTCAGCGCAGGCACAGTGCGACCAGAGCTGTACTGCCCTGCACCTAGGCATGAGCTAGCATGGAGCTCAGTGCTTTCGAGGCTGCGCTGCATAGCCAGCGCTCTGCACGACCGCATTGCGCCACAGGCTTCGGGGATGGGTCAGGCGTGCAGACTTTGGCGCATAGGCTCCCGTATCACCGCTTTCAAGCTAGCCCCACGCGCAGTTGCTATGCTAGAGAGTGCGCTGAGGCCTAAGTACGCCGCGCACTCTCTCACCTGCAACCATTGCTCTGCTGCTACCGTTTGCGCAGTGGTTAACACCATCGGCACCAGGGCCAGATACCTAAAGGACGAGGCAGTCTCGCTGCACATGGAGCTGGTAAGGTGCATAGCCAGAAGGCACGCATCCAGGAGTATGCGACTTGGCGACTTGATCCAGGAGGGGGTTGTGGGGCTAGTGAGGGCGTTAGACAGGTACAGGTGCAAGGGAGGCTGTCAGTTCAAGACATACGCTTCTTGGTGGGTTAGGCAGCACGTCGTGCGCACAGCC
Organism: Candidatus Tremblayella princeps; assembly: GCF_900080145.1. Lineage (NCBI taxonomy): Bacteria > Pseudomonadati > Pseudomonadota > Betaproteobacteria > Candidatus Tremblayella > Candidatus Tremblayella princeps. Next base: position 13,341 of record NZ_FLRF01000002.1, on the reverse strand, counting down.
CTAGCGCGCCAGTGGAATGGTCGAATCCCACCAGCCCTTTATGGCATGCTTTGCAGAATCAGAATGGTAGCAGCAAGCCTCATTTATCGCAACGGAAATAGGCCCACCCCTTCTCTCGTTGCTCGCGAGCTTGGCATACCTGCACACGATGCATCTAGCGCTCTGCTCGCGCTCTCGGCATACCATGGGGCCCGTTCTATGCATGGTGCCGTGGCTGACCTGGTGGCTTGTATGGGAGAGGTGCACGCCAAGCGCAGAGCGCCTGCTGGAGCGAATGCAAGCGGTGCACGCAACGTAGGAAGCGTAGCAGCAATGACTGTCCGGGAGGCGTCAATCCTGAGGCTGAGGCTTGGTGCATGGGTCGGAGCACGGCTCACGCTAGGCGACATAGGCAGGAGGTTCGGCATAACTAGAGAGCGTGTTAGGCAGATAGAGGCGAGGGTGCTAAAGAGGGCACGCCGGCCAATGTTGCCATCGTGCTGCGCTGGGCTGTAGCTCAGCGGTAGAACGCCTACCCTGTCGTGGTAGCGGCAGTTGGTTCGACCCCAACCAGGCCTAAGCACACTGCGCGCTCCGTGCGATAGCCCGTAGGCCCCATGCGCTCCGTGACGTTGCGCTGCGCTGGCCGTATGGCATTGCGCAGCGGCGTATTGCGGCAACCAAGGTCGATCAAACGAAACGTCATATATGTCGCCATGTAACCTGCGCTCAAGGCGCCCTGCATCTCAGCTTAGCTCGCGCCGTTGTGCGAGTGACGGTTGCGGGGATGCAGGCACTGCTAGCAAGAGCTGGTTAACCCCTCTAGCCAAGGCAGCATGGGCAGTTTTGCCCGCATGTGCCACGTAAACCTTCAGCTAGCGTCCGCCTAAGAAGGATAGCACCCTAAGCGCCGAGCGCATTACCTCCGGCCCTATGCCATCGCCCGTGATCGCGGTAATCCTCATCGCCCTGCCCTTATCAACGCAGCAAGGGTGTACTGATGGGAGTTTTTAGCAGCCTCGTGCTCCAGTATGTCACTGATGTTAGCAAGAATCATGCGCGAGGCGCTTAAACCTCGCGCAAGTGCCATCCGGTAGAACGCCTGCATGCCGAAAGATGACTTCAGCCCTGAGCAGAACACCACCCTGGCGCCTACGAGGTCAACATGGACGCACCGCCTAGCTGCGCAGCCTGATATCAGGGCTGCTCTGACGCAAGATGGCTGCCTAGTGGTATGGTAGGATGCCGTAACTGATGCAGTTCAGGTGGAATATCTCAGCGAAGCTTGATGCCACTATGGCAGCCTACCCGTGCCGTGATAGGCCCACACAGCGTGCTCCCTAGAGCTGCCACACCCGAAGTTTGCGCCTGAGAGCAGCACCGTTCCCTTGCTGCGCCATGGGATGCCCCCCGAACCCTGTTGCACCTCCTCCACTCGTTGAACAGGTACCTCCCCTAGTCCTTCCCTACCTGAGAACGAAAGGAACTGCTTCGGTATTATGACGGCCGTGTCAATGTTGTCTCTCATTAAAGGCATTGCAATGCCCCTATGCTGTGCCTGCCTCATGCTACGACCAAGCGAGGGAGCTTGCATCGCAGACGGATCCAGTAATGGCAGCGCTCGCTGCCGTTGCTGGTCTTGCCACGTGGCGTCCGGCTCATAGGTCCCTTTTCTGCACTCGCAGCTCCGGTTGGACTTTGACACGCAACTCTCACGGTACGCCAGGCTGGTCTGAGTTCATTGCTATACACATTGTTGTCCCAGGCTACCGCCACTCGAAGCCAGCCCTTGTCAGTATGCCACCAACCCCCTCCCTCTCAAGCTGTTCCTTAGATGCCATGGAGCCTGGGACAACAATGTCGCCCCTGATCTTCCTATGCACCCTGCCGCCAAGTCTGCTCACAACCAGCGCTGCCATCCTTATGTCCTCTGCGCGGGTTGTGCACGACCCTATGAAGACGAAGTAGACCCCCAGGCATGCCCCTTGCATGCCTGGCTCGAGTGACATGTAGTCGAGCGAAGCCTCTGCCTCGCTCCTATCCCTGGGGTCGGGTAGGGCTAGGGGGTCTTGCACCCGATCTATAACTGAGGAAGACAGGGTTATCTGTGGCTCGATGCGGATCTGCGAGCATAGCAACCATCCGGCTATGCTGGGCCAGCGCACGACATCCATAGGCATCTTGCATGGCGCGCTCGGCAATGTAGGAGCACACCCCCCTGCCGTGCATGTAGTTTAGCATGGGGTTGTCTGCGCCAGATAGGCTGAACCTGGCGCCTGCTTCATGGACATGTTGCACACTGACATTCTACCCTCTAGCGGCATGCGACCAATTGATCCTCCGCCTAGCTCCATGCAGTAACCTGCACCCGCAGCCTGCTCCTACCATCGACGCCATGTGTAACGCTACGTCCTTGCGCAGCACCCTGGTCTCAGCCGGCCTTCCAGCGAGATGAGCAGGCTTCAATTCCTCTTCTTGCGAATCGACCGTGCTAGGAGGACATTTTGCCACGTCAGACGTTCCTATGCCCTGCGCCAGTGTGCCAAGCGCGCCGTGTGGTGTGGGAGTCCCCGCAAGCCACGCTGCAAGATGGAAGCGTTGCGCCCTGCGAAGGTCCAGCCACGTGCACTATGCCCTGGCGCATGCCGTGCACCGGGGAGGACCTGATGCAGTGCATCTCGCAGATGCTGTGCAGCCTGGCTACATGGCCGCATGGCAATACGCGGCGCATGCGCATTGCGTCCGTAGGAAAGTTGTGGTCCTGCATGGCTATGGAAGACGTGCCGATGGCACGTCCAGCCCCTCCCGGCTAAGTAGGCCAAATGCCTGGGGCGACGTTACCTCGTGTATAAAGTGTTGGTCAATGTACAGGAGGGTTGGCCATCGTCGTACAGCGGATGGTATGCGCGTTCCATAGGCTTGTCATACAGTTTCCACGCTATCATGCCTGCATTCGTGCAGCGACTTTTGGCACACGGCGCGCACCGTAACCATGTCCCGCAGTGCGCATCCAGCTAGCGTCGGGGGGCTTGCGCTGAGCCCCGCCGTGTAGTGTAAAGTTTGCTTAGCAGTAGGCCCGATGCACGCGCATCGGGAGCAGCTCGCCACTGACATGGCACGACGTAGGGTAGTGGCAATCACAGGGGCGGCTGGTAGCATAGGGTACTCCATATCAGCGCACATAGCCAGGGGTGAGCTGTATGGTGATGGCGTGCCTGTGCACATTGTACTAATGGACCTAGAGCCCCACAAGCCTAGGCTTGTGTCCATGCGCATGGAGCTTGAGGACTGTGCTTCGCCGCTCCTTGCGCGCGTAGATGTCACCACTGATCCTAGGGCAGCATTCTGCGATGCAGATGCGGTGTTTATCGTAGGAGCTGCACCAAGGCGCGCAGGAATGGAGCGGCGCGACTTGCTGGCCCGTAACGCCGCAATATTCATGGAGCACGGACAGGCAATGAGGGACGTAGGCAGTTGCGATGCTAAGCTGCTTGTAGTGGGCAACCCTGTTAACACAAACGCCTACGTCTTGGCTAGGTATGCGCCCAACATCCAGCGGGAGAACGTAACTGGGCTACTGAGGCTAGACTACAACAGGGCGCTGCAGTACGTGGCGTCCTGCCACAATGTAAGCCCAAGGCTTGTGGACAGGCTCGCCGTGTGGGGCAATCACTCCACTACCGTTTTCCCCGACCTGAGGAACATTACCGTAGGAGGTTTGCCTGTGCAGCACGACTCTGTGTGCTGCACAGGCCTAGTGTCGCACGTTAGGGCCAGGGGGGCAGAGGTGATAGGCCTTAGGGGCTCCTCTTCCTCCCTCTCAGCTGCAGTGGCTGCAGTCGAGCACATGAGGGACTGGATAAACGGCACGGAGCGTGAGTGGACCGCTATGGCTGTGCCATCAACAGGAGGGTACGGGGTGCCTGACGGCATAGTGTTCGGAGTGCCGGTGCGGTGCATTGGCATGGGATCGTACGATGTGGTCCAGGGCATCGAGTTCGACGGCTCTGCACATGATATGCTGCGCGCTACGATAGCAGAGCTCGTATCGGAGCGCAATGAGGCATCCGGCATTCTATGCGCCTAGGCCAGGCACAGCACAGCCCGTGCGCGCAATACGTACTTCTGTAGCTCGCTGGCTGTGCTGGTCGTATGGGCGCCCTAATCAGGACGATACTTGGGCGGCACTAACATGCCAGGCTAGTGGCACCGCTAGCTATGTCCGGTGAGTGCAGGCGCATGGCGCCTGGGACTTGTGCTATACTCGCACGCCATGCCTCGGCCCGTGCTCTCGGGGCCTCCGATGCAGTGGTGGACTTCAGCCGCCCACGGTGCACTATGCTATACCTGCGGTGCGACTGAAGCACTACGCAGTAGCATGGTCATAGGCACTACGGGGCTTTGCCCGTGCTCGGCCTCATATGCACAAACTGCGCACAAAGAAGAATCCTTATGTCAGCAAAACACTAGCCTTGGTGTTACGCTATTTAGCATGCGAGTATGCAGCAAGGCTATACGCAGGCTACGACTTCGGGATTGTCGAGGTGCACACAGTCACAAGCACAAGCGGTACGTTCCATCCGGCACTGCGATTGCCGCTCCGACATTGCGTTGCATCCACGCAACATGGGGTCAGCGTATTCTCATTACGCTGGGGCGGCGTAGTAGGAGACCATGCCGTCTTTATGATGGGAGATGACGTGGTTGTTATAGAGCACAGGTCAACTACTCTACTTCACTTCGCAACAGGTGCTGTCGAAGGTGCGTGTGACTGTGCTCTATAGGCAATGGGCTGTACGATATGCAAGGGGGGGCTAGGGCCGTTCTACCGCGCCTTAGTGCCAACGGCACTACGGTTGGAGCTGCAACCAGCCAGAACGTACTGCGTTGCAGACATAGTATCTCGGCACCTGCAATGCAGTACGCATTGCTCGCATAGGCATTGCGCATGCTTATTGGGATGCATGCAAACATTTCGCCATTGCTGCCGCCCACGGCAGCCTGCGCAATGCCTAGGGCTGCTCTTCACTGCAAAACACACAGGCGCCCTGGCTCGTACAATTACCGGCGCAATGACACTAACACAAGCTGCGCGCAGCGGGAATGGTACATCAACAAGAGTGTAGCTCCATGCCCAGCCTGGATTGCAGGAAACGTAAGGCCAAAGCATGCACGCACACCGCCTGTTGGAGTGCGCAGGCGGCATGGGCTGCAGACGCAGGGCGTGCGCCGTGTTGCGCTGCATGTTAGCCTGCTGCAGGTGCCAATGGCACGCATTCTGTATTTTGCCTTGTAATATGCGCCTCAGCATTGCAAGGGTTCTGGATGGCATGCTCCCTGTAGCACCGCCTGGCCTGTATAGGGTCGCGCTTCTAAGGTGTGCTAGCGCAGAGCAATGCAAGGAAATATGGGGGATGGTAAAGATGCCGCAGTGCGCCATAGTGCCAGCTAGCTGTATGCCATGGTAGCCAGCGTAAGCAGCTTTGCCCAGTGCACCATTGCTATAACACAAGCATCCCGTGTGGCATTACTTGGTAGTGCTGGAAGTGCAAGCTCGCTTAGGCTTGCTGCCATTCTCACAGTGAAGGTGGGCGCTTTAAGAAGGGCTCTATTTATGCTCAGGGCATCGCTGTACGTGCTGCATGCTATGGCGCTAGCAGAGCTAAGTAGTAACAGCAAAGCAGGCTTCCATGCCTGCATTGAATTGCAAGCATCGCTGCAGCTAGGGCTTAGCTTGCCCGCAATAGCGAGTGTGGGGCGCTATGGCAGGCGTCTCGCTATGAGCAGCTCTAGCTGCGTTTCGTTGCAGGCAAACGCCTCGATGCCGTGCTTTAGCTCTAGCCATGCCGTGCAGTTCTGCACTAAAGCATGTGCGAAGCTATGCTCGTCGCGCGGAGTAGGGCAGTGCTGCATAGCTTCGCTGAATTGCGGGCATGGCTTAGGCATGGCAGAAGCGCGCAGAGCAGCAAGCCTAAGCATGATGTGCTCGCCTACTGTGACCATACCACACGCTGAAGCCATAATGACCTGCTGCTCGCACCTGAAACTTGCAGCCATGACCCTTGTTGCATGTCCTTCCTGCCTAAGCCGTGAGTAGATTCTGAGAGCGAGAGCAACGCCCTGGTCTTGAGTTGCAGAACGACCCTGCATGGCTGGCATTAGATCAGAGATCCGACCAACGAATGGAGATATTAGGAAGGCACCGTTTCGAGCACAAACCAGTGCCTGTAGCATGGAGAAAACGAGAGTCATGTTGCACTGTATGCCTTCCGCACGGAGGGCAGCGGCAGCTTGCACTCCCTGCCAAGTTGCAGGGATTTTTACTAAGATTCGGTCGCGAACGTCTGTTCGCCTGCACAGTTGCACAATGCGCCTAGCGTGAGCAAGGCTAGCGTCCACGTTAAAAGCACAGCTAGCATCGATTTCAACAGATACCATACCTGGTATTCTGTCGAGCATTTCGGTGCAGAACCGAAGTTTAATATGGTCAGCAATGTTGCGGTAGCCTTCGTTTCTATGTAGGCTAATTGTATCGTTGACTAGCTCGTTGTACTCCGAATTCTTGCATGCGCTAAGGATGAGAGAAGGGTTAGTTGTGGCGTGTGTTGGCCTGAACCTGAGCGCTTCGAGGAATCGAGCGCTGTCAAGGGACAATTCAGAATGGTGGGATAGGAATTGCAGGGCGCTGCTGACCATATTAACTCCATGGTTAATGGTGGATTTTGCTCCACAGCGCCCATTGCGCCGTTAGGAGCTCGCTAGCAAGGAAGCAAATGTCGGAGTCAGAGGGTGGGGTAGAAGAAAAGCTGTCATGCCATACGGCATGCACTGTCACATTTTGGACTTGTGGTGCAATGAGGTAAGGCAGCATTACCTGATGGGAGCATATAGGGTACTACAGCTCAGATCAGCCACATGAAGCGGCGACCTGACATGCCGTGTCGAGTGTTATGTTAGCATAGTGCACCAAATGCTGTCAGCGCATAGACCATTGCGTTGGCTGTCCCAGTTCTTTCTGGTTTCGGCAGCGGTCATAGAAGACATCATGTGTGTCTTTGTGGAGTACTGATGCGGGCATGGTGCGAGAACTGTGCACATAGTCAGGAGTACAGTCTGCCGGTCGTTGCGCTAGAGGTCTATCCGTAGCCTGGCATCCATAGCACTCGTAGGGTGTGCTCCAACCTAGACCTAAAGGTGGCAGACTGCTTAGCTTCAGGTGCGAGGGCAGACCTCGTAATCGTAGGTACCTGACGTACAACCTCTCGTGTAGAATAATGAGAAACCCCAACGCGCAGCATGCTGGAGGATGTACCTTCATGGTATAAGACGAGCAAGGCGCAGTCCACGCTGGCTCAACCGGGGGGAGCTAGACTGCGCCAAGGCAATTGCACTGTGCACACAGTGCAACTGCATGCCTAGTGACTGCGCAGCAAAGCAGCTAACCACCAGCATTGCTCGGGCGCAGCGCATGAACAGGCCTCTGTGGCACCTGCATTGCTATCACCTATACCGAATGCCTCGATAGAGGAGCACAGTACTTACTACGCACTATTACTTCAACTCTGGCTCACGGCCATTGGCCTAAGGCGCGCAGACTGGAGTGGCTGGGGATGTGCATGCGCATTCTGTACCAGCGTGCTGGTAAGCGAAGAACTATGCCGGTTTCGCACTACATGACGGGCAGCATGCTATTGCCCATCGTCGTGCTGCTGCGTCGCTTCTACAGGGCACTAGGGAAGGCGTGCTTGCATACTGCGGGCGGCGGATGCTATGGGTGAGCCGGCGAGTTATTGAGCTTAGCTCGCCGCAATGGACAGCTCTGTGTGCGTCATTCCTTTGCACAGGTTGACCGCGGGGAGCTGCAGCATACCACCAGGGTATTGACGTGCAGTATGGTGGCTCAGGAAGAGCATGCCAAGCATGGCACACTGCATCCTTGGCCGCAGGCTTCGGCTACATGTCCGAAACAATGCTCTGTGCGTCTATTACAGACGCATGCACCATGTTGGACAGGCACCTTAGCGCGAGTGCTAAGGTGCTTTAGCGCCATCATTGCGTCTAGCGTGTGGAACAACCAGCATGCAATCTGCACCCGCTAGTACGCCGGTAGACTAGCGCCGTAGCATGCAACTTAGCGCTCATCTACCTGGATAGCCCTCAGGAGCCTCCTTATTCCGCTGTTGTTGCTGTCGTCGGGGTGTACAATGACATCGCGAGCTACGGCGCTAGGAAAAAAAGTAGCTCTCGATGTAAGTGATTGGTCTGCGCAATTGGGTGCACGCAAGTGCTGGCAAGAACATTTTGGCGCTATCGAGGCAGGACCATAATCGACGATGGAAGGTTCGCAGGTTACGCAGCCCCCTACTGCTGAAGCACGTTAGAGGGTATACTCCAGAATCACTTGCCCATGCCTACAGCAGTAAGCACAACGCTTGGGGTGGCTCCTACTGAGAGCCTTACGCAGCTGCAGCGATTATATTGTGCTGGGAATCGGCGACTTCTTGTGCATGTGCCACCAACGGCCTTGCTGGCCGTCCTGCAATTCGGCACACTCTTCGCTGATGCGCATATAAACGTCAGGAGTTGGTATGTACCTGCGCCGCCATGTCCCTCGTCGCCAGCACAGCGTAAACTCGCGCTCACAGAATGTGCACCCCTATAGCGCCGTGTAGTTGTGCGCTGTACGTAGTACGTCATGCCATGGTACCGCGCACCTGTCGAAGGAGTCAGTGCGATCACGGATACTGAGGCTGGCTGCAAACGCCGTGCACAGCACGACCATTGCCCCGGCTGTTCGTATGTCAGGTGCGCGGTACGAAAGCGCGTTAGCCGGCCGATTGGAGTAAAGATGAACGGCGTTAAGGTAGCGCGAGGCAGTTATGCCAACGATGCTAACATTGGCACGCGCCTTGTCGCAATGCGTGAACACATCAATGGCAAGCATTCTGACGCGTGTGCTGCATGTGCGGTGCGGGTTTGTACAGCCACACGGGCAAGGCAACGGCCCTACCAGTGCCTGGTACATTGCTGAGAAGTAACAACAACACACCCGAGGGGGGATGGATAGCGCGCGGGCGTTTTTGATAGCACCAGGACATAGTTTAAACAGTTTGTTGCAGCACGTGCTTGGCGTACGGCCGCGTGGCTCCTTGGACGGAACGTGCACTGTTTGCGTGTCTAAGCGTGGCGCAGTTGTGTACTTCACAACCCATGGCGCTTGCATGCAAGTTAGCATGGGCATCTATGGCCACACACTTACTACCATTGACCCTGCGGTGGTTCAGCTGAGGCTGCTGGTTGAGGTAGTAAGGTCAGTTAGTACAAAGTACCTGTCCCTCGTTGCAAGAGATGGGTACATTACCGTGTTCACCGGAGATGCGTGCTTTCACATCAGGACTTCGGTGCCTGATGTGCACTGCGACCTTGCGCCATGCTCGCGCCTTGCGCACGTTGCATCTTTGGCAGTGATGGATCTCAGGGCGATCCTCCTGGCTGCATGCCAGCCAATTAGCTGGAGCGATTTCGGCAGCGAGCCTCCCGATGTGCACCTGTCGATAAGCAGAGGGCTGGCGCTATGCGCCTCGTTCGATGGTTCTAGGATGTCATGCGCTGCTGCGCCATGCAGGGACGGCGGCGGGAGCAACGAGAGCGCTGTGGTGCCAGTATACACCGCGCGCTCGGTAGCTAGGCTGTTAGGACACTGCGGCATTGCGCGCTTTTACAGGCTGGGCGGCGTTCTGGGCATCGCTTTCGGCCAGACGGAGGTTGCATGCAGGCTGTCCGATGCCAATTCAATGGATGCTGGCTTCGTCTTAGCGCGCAGGTACGTTTACGCTTTCTGCCTAGGCCGCCTCAGGCTGGAGTCCATCCTGAGGCGTGCGACTATACTCATGGAGGATAGAATAAGGGACCTCAGCATACTGGTTGCGCCAGGGTTACTTCTGGTCAGGGCGGCAAACACTGTGCGTGAGAAGATGGAGGAGGTAATCGTTCCGGCAGGACTGAACTACGGCATGCTTGGATCGGAGCTAATGTTCAACGCTGACACGTTGCGGGATGTTCTCACCGACGCTTGCCCGTACCTGGTTAGCTTTTACGTGGGCACGGATAGGCTGAGCGTAATGCTAGCTGGGCACTCTGCCCCCGTGTCCCACCGTCACGTCCTGCCCCTTGTGCGCACCTGCTTCGACTAGCGCAACGATCGAAGCAGCGCCCTCCTACCTGAAGTCATGGCAGCATGGGCATTACATACCACCCGTCTAAGGTTAGGCGTAAGCGTAAACTAGGCTTCATGGCAAGGATGGGGTCAAGGACAGGGCGTTGCATAGTGATGCGCCGAATCCGGAAGGGGCGAGCCAGGCTTGCGGCATAGGACAACTGCGCTGCTACGTAGCAGTTGTCGGTGCAGCCTGCGCACTGCGCGGCGAGCGGGCTCAGTATGTCACCATTGCCTATTGCTGTGAGCGGCGGGGCGTAGTTGTGCACAAGCGACACGTGCGCTGCGCTTGTGCAAGGAACCGCATACGGCGCACGGCAGCATGGCTTCTAAGGGCAAACCTGGGCGCTGCTCAAGCGAGCTGCGTGCTGTGCCGCGCAGCGCAGTGCATAGCGCTAGCTAGTGGCGCGGGTCTTTTAATTGAGCTGGCATTGGACATCAGGGAGCGCATGCTGCGCTCCAGGCGTGCATCGCTTTCGGCCATGATAAGCAGACCCATCCGCAGCGCATGCTGATGGGTCTCGTTGTCATAGGAGCTGAGGCGACGTGCACGATGCTGGTATGGTTGGCCCCATTACGCTCCACCTATTCAGCCTGAGCACAATGGTCCCAGGGTTGTCTACTGGTTAGGGTTCACGGCATGCAAGATCATGCCGCTCGCAAGGCCTGGCGATTCTATTCAGGCGCCGTGCTCGTAACCTGAGAGTCCATTGTGGAGTTCCAAGGATCGGAATACCGGTACAGGGTGGGCGTTAGGTGCATGCTACGCGTTGGGGAGGCCGTCGGAGCAAGAAGAGCCGAGGCTGGTGAGTTTACGCTCATAGCTCTGCGAAACGGCAAGATGGACGCACTGCAATCAGACTCGGTCATGGGGCTGAGATTGTTGTTGGCAGCATAAGGAGCATGCTCTCTGAGATGCACGGCATAGCGAACGCATGGTGCAGAGCGCCAACGCAAGGGGTGCCGGGCATTGATGGGTGTACGCCCTGGCGTGGCTGCCTCCTTTGCGATCGCAGTGAGGTTTGCCATAATAGAGGGGGGCTACCGCAGAGGATGGCGCTGTAGTGCTAGTTGGCGCGCCCAACGTAGGCAAGTCTGAGCTGATGAACGCTATGGGTGTTGCGCTCTGCTTCCTTGGCATCGCATGTAGCCTGGACAACGCTCGATCCGGGCAAGCATGCACGCCTTTGGCGCGATGGTCAGGGCTGGGCGCAAACTGCTGGCCAGCATGGGGCGCTTGGGCACGTGGACGAGCTAAGCGTCGGCAGGGCTGTTGGCATAACAGGCGCGCTCTGCACCCCAGGTGGTTGCCTCGTGCGCCTACTGGGTATTGGTAATTGGTCGCGTGGTGCCCAAGGTTGACTTGGGGTTCGCATGAGCATACTAGCCACGTGCGCTGTACGTCTCAGCACAGGGAGTGGGGAATAAGGCGCATTGCCAGGCCATTGCAGCGCAGCGCTCGGAGGCCTAGCGTGCGCTGCACGCTAGGCGGGCATGAGGTCCTTTCCTGGTGTGTGATGTGGTTAGATCGTGCGCCGTATGCTGGCTTGTACTGAACGTGCACAGATATAGCAACCTGAGGCTGGCCGAGGTTCAGCGCAGGGTTGGCTGCATGCTCGGCATGGGGGCGGTAGATTCGAGCTTCGCTGCATGTTCTAAAGGTTCGGCGTGGGGAAGTAGGGCTATGGGCTATGAGTCACAGGTCTGCGCGCAGGGTGAGCCTATCGGCCAACGCGCTGCAGCACTGCCCTCGCTGCGCGTCTCGCTATAGGCCAGAGGCATTGCAGGCGGGTCGATGGCTATCAGGTCAAGGCATAGCAGGCACGAGCTAACGCAGTGCCTGCGGATGGACTCTACGTGCACAAGGATATCGTGCCTGCGTAGAGATAGCGCAGCATGCGCTGACGATCTGTCTAGTGCGCTGCGCACCATGTCTTGTGCCTCTGTATCCCTTATGGCCACCGCAAAGGTGGCTCCGTAAATACTCAGCCTGCACGGCGTGTACCCTTGGCGTCTGCCCCTTCTTGAGGGCACGGTGCCGATACGCGCACGATCTATGGCTACGTACGTTAACACGTCAGCCTGAATGGTAAGCGAGCTCCTATGGCGCTTGCTTTTACGCAGGCTGAGGCAAGTACCCTAGCACTTGGGCCTAGGTCGCGCGGTTCGTGGTGGTTTGTGTCAGTTACTACACCCATTGCAAAACCTGCGTCTGGTGATACTCTTGCTATGCTGCGTGTGCCCCCTGGCGATAGCAGGTACGAGGCATGACGCATGCTCAGGGGCTGTGTGGGCACATCGAAGAAGTGCCTATTGCTTGAGTGGAGGTCCATTGCCACTATGGAGCGTGATAGCACTGACGCAATGCACCTTGTTGATAGCGTAGCCCTGGTTCCTTGTGCATGCTTTTTCTGCCTGCCATAAGCTAAGTAGGGCAGCACTAGCGTCACGCTAGAAGCCAGCGCCAGGATTAGCTCGATGCTATTTACTGGGCTACACAGGGTGTTCAGCAGGTGCACATCTTCGTGGCGCACTTTTTTCGCTATGTCGATGTAGCTCTCTACGTCAGCATAGCGCCCACACTCCATAAGGCCGACCCTGATGCCGCAATGGCGAGATATCCTGCGCTCTAGTCCTATGGTACCTGTTCTTGGCAGCAATGTTGGCATCTTATGCAGTCAGGGGAAGAAGGATTTGAACCTTCGTTATCCGGTAGCTCCGGAGCCTTTGACCCGCTTAGCTATTCCCCTACTCAATTTGGTGCGTTTATTTGGGGAGTTTGGTTCTCACCAAGTTGTTTGCGCTAACCAGTGCCACAGCTGCGATGGTCGCCTGCTACAGATGCGTTGCTGAGGGCCATGCGATGAGAGCAATGCCTGCTGTTGGCATAGCGGCGCCTCAGGTCAACGTGCGCTAGAGCAAGCTGTGGTGGTGTGACATGGCATGACATAGACTAACAAAGGTAGACTGGGTAGCTCAGCGGTAAGAGCTGCGGACTGAAAATAAGCCGGGCGGCTGGTGAGCTTTCCATCCCAGCAACAGCGCTACTTGGCCTAAGCCCATATCTTGCTGCGCTCCATGCCATTGCATCCCGTCCTAGCTAGCGCTGAGCCGGCTCTCTGTGGCGGCTCGCTGAGGCATGGCTT
>NZ_FLRF01000003.1:0-75297 GCF_900080145.1 Candidatus Tremblayella princeps | reverse complement strand
TAAACGGCGGCCGTAACTATAACGGTCCTAAGGTAGCGAAATTCCTTGTCGGGTAAGTTCCGACCTGCACGAATGGCGTAACGATGGCTACACTGTCTCCTCCCGAGGCCCAGCGAAATTGAAGTGGTTGTGATGATGCAATCTACCCACGGCTAGACGGAAAGACCCCGTGAACCTTTACTGCAGCTTTGTACTGAGCTTTGAGGCTGGGCGCGTAGGATATGTGGGAGACTATGAAGCAGGGCAACAGCCCTGCCGAGTCGCAGGTGAAATACCACTCACCTCGCCTCAACCCTCTAACCAGCGCCATTACCTGGCGCTGGGACAGTGCATGGTAGGCAGTTTGACTGGGGCGGTCTCCTCCCAAAGCGTAACGGAGGAGCACAAAGGTACGCTAAGCACGTATGGAAAGCGTGCCGAAAGTGCAATGGCATAAGCGTGCTTGACTGCGAGACAAACGTGTCGAGCAGATGCGAAAGCAGGTCATAGTGATCCGGTGGTTCTGTATGGAAGGGCCATCGCTCAACGGATAAAAGGTACTCCGGGGATAACAGGCTTATACCGCTCGAGAGTTCTTATCGACAGCGGTGTTTGGCACCTCGATGTCGGCTCATCTCGTCCTGGGGCTGAAGTAGGTCCCAAGGGTATGGCTGTTCGCCATTTAAAGAGGTACGTGAGCTGGGTTTAAAACGTCGTGAGACAGTTTGGTCCCTATCTACCGTGGGCGCAGGATACCTGAGGGGAGCTGCTCCTAGTACGAGAGGACCGGAGTGGACAAACCTCTAGTGTGCCGGTTGTCATTTCAATGGCATCGCCGGGTAGCCACGTTTGGCAGGGATAACTGCTGAAGGCATATAAGCAGGAAGCCTACCCTAAGATTAGGTATCCCATAATTGAAGGGCCGTTCAAGACAAGAACGTTGATAGGCTGGGTGTGTAAGCGTAGCGATACGTTGAGCTGACCAGTACTAATTGCGCCCGTTAGACTTAATCCTATGTGCTATACAGTCCTGACGCGCCATGATGCTGGACCCACAGCTGACCATTCCGAACAGAAATGTGACACAGCGCGCGGCCGATGATAGTGCCGGCGTGCCCGGTGCGAAAGCAGGTTATGTCGGGACCACGGTGCGACTCGAGCACCATAGCGTAATGATGCAGGAGGTCGTGGACAACCTCCTGACCAACACATCAGGCCTGTACGTTGACGCCACTTATGGCGCCGGAGGGCATAGCACTGCTCTGCTGGGGTCCCTAGGGCCTAAGGGCAGGGTAATAGCCTTGGACTGCGACCAGAGCATAAGGTTCGCACGTACGTCCGATCCTAGGGCAGCCGCAGGTCATGCAAACTTCCTCGAGCTCGATTCGCTGTAAAATGGGGCCGGCTGTAAGGCCATTCGCTTTCGTTGGTTAGACCCCCTCCAGGCATAGCAGGACTGCAAGCGTGCTAAATGGCAGAGCATAAGCCTTCCAAGTTGAAGATAAGGGTTAGCTCCTTCGCCCGCTACGCCCTGTAGCTCAGCAGACAGAGCAGTAGATTGGACAGCAGTTCAATCTTAGCACACATTGCACAGGGATATAGTTGATGCGGCAAAACACCAGACTCCCAAACTGGTAACGAGGGTTCAAGTCCTTCTATCCCTGCACTAGGCTAGTATCACAGACACACCATAGCGTCGGTGAAAATAGCGTACGAATGGCCATATCATGCCTCAGACAAGGAGAGTTCAAGCCAAGATCAGGCTAACCTTGGAGGCCGGTAAAGCCAGTCCAGCCCCGCCTATCGGTCCCGTATTAGGGCAGAGAGGAATTAACATACAGCAGTTCTGCAAGGCCTTCAACGCTGCCACCTCAGCGATGGCAGAAGGTGTACCAGTGACTACAAGAGTCGTAGTCTACGAGGACAAGACTTTCGACATCAGCATAGGCACGGTGCCTACGGCACACTTGGTCAGGGAGGCGTTGAGAAAGGCAGGACGTGGTTTTATATCTCCCTCTGATACGGCGGACATCGCCCGTGCAAAGCTGCCATCGCTGAACACAAACAGCCTAGATTGCGCAATTAGGACCATAGCAGGCACCGTCAGATCAATGCACACAGCCATTGCAGATGCAGAGCACTAAGCATCGTCATCGGCGGCACTCTCAGTGTAAGCGATGGAGATCAAGTAATCATGAGGCTGTGTAGTAGGAAGAAGGCAGCAGTGTCTCAGGCAATGACGCTTATCAAAGGCAGCGCAGCGATAGTTCCTTCAATGTACGCCGGAATTAGCGCGGTTGACATGGCATTGGTGCGCAAGCACTGCTCTAGCTGCGGCGTTGCGTTACGAGTCATTCGTAATAAGCTGCTCATTACAGCCCTAGCTGCCACTGTGAACCGCACGGTGCTTGCACGCCTACCATGCACGCTAAGAGGCCAGCTTCTGTACGCCTTCGGACCTAGCATAGAGCGCATTGCGGGCGCCCTATCAAGCGCAAACACCAGATTCCTAGCGCCAATGTATGGAATGGAGCTCCCTGGGAGGATCGTTTCGCAGTGTGAAATTGCCGCAATAATGAAACTGCCCCCAATAGATGCGCTATGGGCAAGAGTAACGCACCTGGTAGCCTATCCAATCACGCAGCTGACCAACACGCTACGTGCAATAGCAAGCAGAGCAGAGGCACGACGATGTCGAACGATGACATAGTATCACGCATAGCGGCAATGACCGCCCTCGAGCTAAGCGATCTGGTTGCGCTACTCGAGCAGCGGTTCCAAATATCGCGCCTGGCGCAGGCACCATGCCAGCCTGGCTCCAAGTCTGACGAAGCAGAGCCTGATAGAAGAAACCGCAAGGTTTTCCTAACCAACGCAGGCTCAAATAAGATAGCAGTAATAAGGGCAGTAAGGGATGTCACCAAGCTTGGTCTAAAGGAGTCTAAGGGGCTAGTGGACAGCGTGCCGTCCCTTGTCGCAGAGGGCCTATCAGCAGATGAAGCCGAAGAGATCAGGTCCAAGGTAGAGGCTGCAGGCGCAAGGGCAGAGGTAAGGTGACGCTAAAGCACACTGCATGGAGCCTAAGGCTTGCACCCTACGCCCCATCGTCGCCATCCCCCGACCTCCTTGGTGTCCAGAGGTCTGCATTCCATAGGCTAACGCAGCACAGCACCCATCCCTCAGCCAGATATCCTTATGGCCTACAGCGTTTGCTATTCTCCATGTTCCCTATGATGTCACACGATGGGGCTGCGCTCATAGAGCTCGTCAAATACACAATCGGCAAACCATGCACGCCAGATGCGGAGTGCTTACGCTGTGGGCTGACATACTCAGCTCCGCTCACGCTCACGCTGAAAATAACCTCCCGCACACCTTCCAATGACGGCACGTGGAACGTTAGGTATGCCAGGTCTCACCAAGTATACCTTGGCGACATGCCAATAATGACCCGCAAGGGCAGCTTCATCGTACGCGGTTCCGAACGAACACACCTGGTAGCCCAATCGCGTACACCAGGACTGTTTTTCGTCCCTTCTTTTACCTATTATAGGGACGATACCCCTGCAGTTTGCAGCCTTAGGATCCAACCACATAGAGGCACGTGGTTGGACCTAGCCATACAGGATGGCGCAGTGCTTTTCAGGCTCAACGCGGGTGCTTCCATGCCAGCAACAATTCTCCTCAAGGGCTTTGGTGCTACGACAGAAGCAATTGCATGCATGCTAACGCCAAGGGCAGGCCTTGCCATAAGCCCAGGTTGCGCAAGCATTGCTCTAGAAAAGTCTGACATAGCTTTCGATGTGCAGCACTTCGACACAAGGCTAGGCCATGCGCGCTTTGCACGTAGACTAGCAAAGTGGAGAGGCAGCCTGGCGGTGCGTCCTCTCCACATTGAAGATGCTGACGTTGTTAATCAATTCCAGCTTGCTAGCACGGCATGCCTCGGAGGCCGCACAATAGCAAGCGGCACACTGCTATCGCAGAGGGTTATGTCAATGGCTAGGGCAGATAGAGAATCTTACATGGCAATCTTAAACCGGTGCCACCATGGAGCCTACCTGCGCCACATAGGACGGACTCTGAGCATGGACAGGACGGTAGACCCGCACGATGCAAGGGCGTGCATCGCAGGGAACATCGGCAAAATGCGCCACCTGGACCCAGCCGAGGCGCACAGCATATTTCAAGGCATCATGGAGAGCGCATACTGCCTCACGCCATGCGGGCGAAACCAACTCAACGCCAGAACAGGAAGGCACCTAAGCACAGGCGGGGACACGTTGGACGCACGCGACATAGCGCTTTCAGTAAAGCTTCTAATCAACGCAGCAAGGCGTAACGAGCGCCCTGACGACGTGGATGACATGAGTAACCGCAAGGCTAGAGATGCTTGCGATGCGCTGTGCGATGCGCTCAGGCCGGCGTTCCTGGGATTGGAGCGCCGGCTAAGGTCCTATGCAGCGAACAGTAGGCCAGGTGAGGCCATTGCAATCCTCCTAGGAATGCATGCAGTCACGCACCAAGCCTACGACGAGCTAACAAACTCCCGACTAGCACAGCCACTCGATCAAACTAATCCACTTGCTGAGGTTACGCACAAACGCCGCGTTGCCATAATTGCAGGTAGCAAGAGCTGCCCACGTCGGGCACCTCTGGAAGCACGCGACGTGCATGCAACCCACTACGGCAGACTATGCCCGGTAGAGACGCCAGAGGGGCAGAACATAGGCCTAATTGCCTCTCTAGCAGCGTGTGCCAGGATCGATGCACAAGGCACGATCCTGGCGCCGTATCTTGCAATAAGACGAAATGCCGCAAGGGCCTTGGCGCGGTACATTTCTCCGCAGGAGGAGGTGGGTGCGATGTCAGCACCCTCAGCAATAGTGCCGCACACTAGGCGCAGGGCCATCATGGCACGCATTGGGCACGGGGTCGCAATGGTACACCCATCGGAGGTTCGACTCGTAGATGGTGCGAACGAAATGCCTCTATCTGCAGCAACTGCTACGATCCCATTCCTAGAGCACAACGACGCATGCCGAGCTCTTATGGGCTCTAACATGCAGCGACAGGCAGTCCCATGCTGCTATCCACGGCAGCCGCGCATACATACTGGCATGGAGCAAGCTGTTGCGCAGCATGCCATGGTCGCGATACGCGCACGGTATGCAGGTCGCGTGGCTTACGTTGACCCGCTGCACATAGCCATAGTGCCTATATGCGAGAACCAAGGACATGCTAACACATATCGCCTAGCCCGGAACGCACGAACAAACCAGGGCACGCAGGCAGACCACAGGCCGACGGTAATTCCAGGCGCGTTCGTCCAAGCTGGCGAAGTAATAGCCGACGGCCCTGCTAGCGCAGGCGGAGTGCTGGCGCTAGGCCTGGACGTGCTGGTTGCCTTCATGCCATGGGAGGGGTACAACTATGAAGACTCAGTGGCCGTATCTGAGGCGTTACTGCGCAATGGAGCCTACACATCAATACACTTGGACGAGGTCTCTGTAGACCTGGACGGCGATGAAGGCTGTGGCACGGTGCTGTCAAGGTGCGTGCCAGGCATAACTACGGCGCAGCGCGAAAGGCTTGACGAACGCGGCATAGTGAGGGTGGGCTCGAGGGTATTCCCAGGGGATATCCTGGTTGGAATAACCTCCCCACGCCATGCCTGCATGGCACAAAAGGGCAACAGTCTTCTACGCACAGCATTGGCAACTAGCGAGCAGGCCCACAGGGACTCCAGCATAAGGGCAACGCAAGGCATGACCGGCACCGTGGTATATGCCAGAATCGAGCCATGCAACCAGCCCGATGTTCATGACGATCTACCGGGGCAGTGCGCAGGCGAGCAGTCATTGCTGCTACGCATCCAGCACGGCGCGAGAGCAACGTGCCAATGGGCATCAGCGCGCGATCCTTACATCTGGTTGTCGAGCAACAGCCTAGCTGCTGCTCCCTATGCCAGGGAGCAGCACGCGGCGCCCAAAGCAGGCGAGCACCAGTATGATAAGGCAACGCGAACCATCAAGGTTGCCATAGCATCCAGAATCTATCTACAGCCAGGGGATAAGGTCTCGGGGCGGCACGGAAACAAGGGCGTCGTGTCAAAGGTTGTGCCCATGGAAGACATGCCTTACATGAAGAACGGACGCTCCGTTGACGTTATAGTAAACCCGCTTGGAGTGCCATCCAGGATGAACGTAGGGCAGCTACTAGAGACACACATAGGCCTTGCAACTATAGCGCTCGAGGCACGGGCAAACACCGCAGAGCGCCTGCTTTGCTCAGACTCAGCCTATCACGACGCTATGTGCCATGGCCTTATGGCTTGCGATGGGCGCTGCTACCCTGCATGCAGCGCGGCGGACGGAGAGCTGGCGCCGGGGCATGGAGTTACGCTTTGCACGCTGTGCCCTGCGTTCGACGGCCCTAGCGAGGCAGAGATACGCAGCATGGCTCTGGCTGCAGCAACTCAGGGCGTTAGGTTCAAGCACGGCCTACATAGGAGGCACCAGGCGATACTATACGACGGCAGGACGGGTACACAGTACGACAGGCCAGTTACAGTTGGATACATGTACTACCTAAAGCTAAACCACCTGGCAAGGAACAAGGTGCACAGCAGATCAACAGGTCCCTATTCGTCAATTACTGAGCAGCCACTGGGTGGCAAGGCGCGCCAGGGCGGCCAGCGTGTTGGAGAGATGGAGGTGTGGGCGCTAGAGGCTCATGGCGCAGCGTTCACGCTGCAGGAGATGCTGACCATAAAATCAGACGACTTAGGAGGGAGGCGTAGGGTGCACGACCACATAGCGCAGGATGTGCGGCCGCTGAGCTACGGCACGCCAGAGTCGATAGGACTCCTGGTAAGGGAGCTTAGGGCGCTGTGCGTGGACTTCGAGGCAGAGCAGGCTCTAGCATGAACGTAGCCGAGAGGTTCGTGCTAGGCTCTTTAAGAGGGGCTATGTGCGCACCATTCGACAGGGTAAAGGTCTGCATGGCGTCTCCTCTTCAGATAAGATCCTGGTCACATGGCGAGGTGTTGACTGCAGCAACAGTTAACCAAAGGAGCATGATACCCGAGGCGCACGGACTGTTTTGCACAGAGATATTCGGCCCTGCAATGGCCCATGAGTGTATGTGTGGAAGGTACGCAGGGGCACAGCACAATGGCATAATCTGCGAGTGCTGCGGGGTTGAGATATCGCCATCGTACGCAAGGAGGCTAAGGATGGGCCACATAGAGCTGGCATCTCCCGTAATGCACGCTTGGTTCTCTAGGCCCTCTTCGCCCCATGTAGGCACTATACTTGGCTTGCCGCACAGGGACGTCGTACGGATAGCAAGACGCCAGGCGTGCTTGATACGCCCGCCTGGCGTAACGCTGTGCAGGGACCTGACCATGGCATCGATGGAAGACAGCATCGCACGCCCCGTTGGCATGCAGCAGGGGCGTGCGTACTCTGGCTGTGACGGTCTTCGTAGGCTGCTTGCATCGATAAGCATGGAGCGCGAGGTGCACGACACGACGGAGCGCATAGCCTCGCCACGCTTAACTGACAGCCAGCGCGGTAGTATGATCTGCAGGCTGCGCATGCTATCGTCGCTACTGCAGTTCGGCGCCAGGCCAGAATGGATGATCCTCACGGTAATCCCTGTGCTACCCGCCGGCCTTAGGCCCATGATAAGATCCGCAGGACGTGATGCAGCCTCCTCGGACCTGAACGACCTCTACCGCGGCGTCATAAATTGCAACAACAGGCTAAGGAGGCTCATTGCACTCCGCGCCCCGCAGTCCATCGTGGCAGCCGAGCACGACCTACTGCAGAGATCTGTGGACGACCTAATCGACGGCACTGCGCGACAGCGCAACGCGCTGCAGCACTGCCGCCCAAGGTCTCTATCTGAGGCGCTGCGCGGTAAGACTGGCCGGTTCCGGCAGCACATGCTGGGGAAGAGGGTCGACTACTCGGGCAGATCGGTCATAGTTGTGGGGCCAGACCTAGGGATGCACCAGTGTGGACTACCGATTTGCATGGCGCTGGAGTTGTTCAGGCCATTCGTTGCGGGTGCGCTGATTAGGGGAGGCATGGCGGCGCAGAGGGCGAGGGCAGAGGTTTCAGCTGGGTCTACTGCGGCTGTTGCAGCGCTTAGGCATGCGATAAGGCACCATCCCGTTCTGCTCAACAGGGCGCCCACGCTGCACAGGCTTAGCGTGCAGGCATTCTACCCAACGCTGGTAGAAGGCCTGGCAATAAGGCTAAACCCACTGGTTTGCGCACCGTTCAACGCTGACTTCGATGGCGACCAGATGGCAGTGCATGTCCCTTTATCATTGGAGGCGAAGACGGAGGCAAGGATGCTACTGCTGCCCTGCAACAACCTGCTTCTACCTGCAAGCGGTTACCCATCATCTGCGCCATCGCAGGACATGGTGCTGGGGATATATTACATGACGTGCGGGCCGGAGGATGGCAACCTTTGCTCGCTGGGCATAGCAGACAGCGCAGCGTTGCAGATGGAGTCAGGGTGGTCGAGGTCTCACTCCAGAGCCATGGTAGTCGTAAGAGAGTCGCTCAGGCACAGGGGGTCGTACAGTGAGTTCTCAGTGCTGCACAACACGACGGTAGGCAGGGCATTCCTGTCCCGCGCTCTGCCTGCAGGAACGCCGTTTCATATAGTAAACCGCACTATTAGCAAGAGCGTGCTGGTAGAGGTGATGAACGAGGCTGCACGCCGTTGCGCTCCGCTATGCCTTAAGGGGATGGCGGAGTGGCTAATGGTTGCTGGGTTCAATGCAGCCACTCAAGCAGGCATTTCCCTGTGCATTGAAGACATGCGCACCCCAGTTAACAAGGGGGTGACAATTGCTTGCTCATGGCGCATGATCTCTCGACTCCACAGGTCGCACAATTCTGGTGTGCTGACATGCACAAGGCTGGATCATGCAACGACAAGGCTATGGCAGGAAACGTCGGAGCTAGTTAGCTGCATGCTGGCCTTAGAGCTGGCGAGGCAGGGCAGCAGTACTTTAGCAGCAACGAACGCCGTGCATTTAATGTCTTCTTCTGGCTCAAGGGGCTCTAAAGAGCAGGTAAAGCAGCTGTCCGGAATGCGGGGGCTTATGGTAAGGCCGGACGGCACGATATTAGGCACTCCTGTTACGTCGAGCTTCCGCGATGGTCTCAGTGCAGTGGAGTACGCCATGTCAGCGCATGGTGCTAGGAAGGGGCTTGCAGACACAGCGCTAAGGACGGCTGACTCAGGATACCTAACGCGTAGGCTCGTAGATGCATCGCACGACGTCATAATAACAGAGCTAGACTGCGGAACATGCGCGGGTGTAACTGTTGGCCAACCGCAGCTTAACAGAACAGCAGTGGATCGAGCGCTAGCATGGTGCATGGGCAGGTATACGGCATCGGACGTGCAGTCCGAGGCAGGTGGTGTGCTATATCAGCGTAACACGCCCATAACTATGGACGTACTAGAGGATTCGCTACTGCGATCTGTAGCAGGCATAGACATCAGGTCGCCGCTGCACTGCGAGTCTACGCACGGAGTGTGCGCCATGTGCTACGGGCAAGACCTTTGCACGCTGTCACGCGTTAACATGGGCGCTGCGGTTGGCGTAGTTGCTGCGCAGTCAATCGGAGAGCCAGGCACACAGCTGACCATGCGCACGTTCCACATTGGCGGCATAGCATCCTCAAGGTCGCACGACGTAATGGCGTGCCATTCAGGCGTAGTGCGATACATCCCATGCACGCATAGCGTAACGCCGCACGGAGTAAGGGTAGCCTCCGAGCACAACGGAAGCGTTCAAGTACACGACAGGCGCGGATGTAGCAGGGAGTCCCACGCCATACCCCATGGTTCCATACTTCACCATGCAGATGGTGATAAAGTTGCAGCAGGCGAAGTCCTGATATCTTGGGACGCCGTAACAACGCCCGTGGTAGCGAAGCACGACTCCCTGGCGCAAACGTGCGCAGACTGCATACGCCTAACGCGCAGCGACGGCAGTTATTGCACGGTGATGCTAAGTGCAGGTGCAGAGGTGGCCATAGGCGCGACGCAGTACGTTAGGCGTGGGCAGGTAATAGCAACAGAGCCAGCGCATGCCGAAGGTAACACAGACATAACGGGAGGGCTTGCTCGCATGGCAAGCCTGTTCGAGGCGCGTCAGGCGCCTCGTAGGCACAACGAGCCTGATGCCTCATGCTGGTTGCACGGCATCCTGCGTAGGAATGGGCCAACGGCGCTCCTTCAGCGCATGCAGGACGACGTGCAGTCTATACTCGAGCCACAGGGGGTTAGAGTTAACAACAAGCACCTGGAGATCATAGCAAGGCAGATGCTCAGGTGCGTTCGGGTGGTGCACTCAGGTGACTCCGCATTCCACGAGGGCGAGCACGTAGCAAGATCGGAGGCAGCGAGAGCGAACGTCGCACTGCGACAACAGAACAGGCGCACGGCAGCCTATGAGCACACGCTGCTCGGAATAACAAAGTCTGCACTTAGCACTGAGTCCTTCATATCAGCGGCCTCATTTCAGGAAACCACCAGGGTAATTGCCACCGCGGCGTCATGCGGTAGGCGTGACCTATTGCGTGGGCTTAAGGAGAACGTCATAGTGGGCCGCATGATACCTGCAGGGACTGGGTTCGTATTTCACGCGCACAGGAGGCTCAATGCCGACGCTGAACCAGCTAGTAAGGCAGGGGAGGAGGAGGTTCGAAGCCAGGAGCAAGAGCCCAGCACTAAGGGGATGCCCTCAGCTTCGCGGGGTGTGCACGAAGGTGTACACCACGACGCCAAAGAAGCCAAACTCAGCGCTCCGAAAAGTAGCAAAGGTACGGCTGTCAAATCGTCAGGAAGTCATATCCTACATAGGCGGCGAAGGACACAATCTACAGGAGCATTCCATGGTGCTGGTGCGCGGAGGTAGGGTGAAGGATCTGCCAGGGGTACGCTACCACATAGTCAGAGGCGCACTAGACGCTGGAGGAGTAAGGGAGCGACGTAGGTCCCGCTCCAAATACGGAGCAAAGATGCAGCGAGCAGCAGCGTAGGCATGGCCAGAAAGTGCGGTGCAGTAAGGCTGCGCGCTTGTTGCGATCCCTTGTTCGATGCGCAGGAGGTTGGCAGGCTCGTCAATCTGTTTATGGTGTCTGGCAAAAAGACGGTCGCGGCAAGGATAGTATACACTGCGCTTGCAATGCTGAGCCCAGACAGGAGCAGGTCGTACGAACTGCTAATGCAGGCGCTGCATAACATAAAACCATCAGCGGAGATCAGGACGCGCCGCTTGGGCGGAGCAAGCTACCGCGTTCCGGCTGAGATCTGCGCTCACCGCAGGATGTCCTTGGCACTAAGGTGGCTAAAGTCAGCCGCGATGCGCCGGAGGGAGAGGTATGCGCACGTCAGGCTCTACAACGAGATTCTAGACGCCCTGTGCAGGCGGGGAGGGGCAGTAAGGCAAAGGGACGAGGTGCACAGGTTAGCCCACGCGAACAGGGCATTCTCGCACAGCAGACGCGGATAGCATGGCCAAGGCAACGCAACTGGCGCACTATAGGAACATAGGCATCAGCGCTCACATAGACGCAGGCAAGACAACAACCACCGAGCGGATACTGTACTACACCGGCGTTAACCATCGGATGGGCGAGGTGCACGACGGGACGGCAACCATGGACTGGATGGAGCAGGAGCAGGAACGAGGCATAACCATAACGTCCGCTGCGACTACTACCTTCTGGAGCGGCATGGATGGCGGGAGGTGCCAACATCGCATAAACATCATAGACACGCCAGGCCACGTAGACTTCACCGCCGAGGTTGAGAGGTCAATGAGGGTTCTAGACGGAGCGTGCATGCTGTACTGCGGAGTTGGTGGAGTACAGCCACAGTCCGAGACAGTGTGGAGGCAGGCCAGGAGGTATAGCGTGCCTATGGTGTGCTTCGTGAATAAGATGGACAGGAGGGGCGCAGACTTCGACATGGTCTGCGACCAGATGCGTGACAGGCTCGGTGCAAACCCCGTGCCCATAGCGACGCCACTATACAGCGACGACGCCTTCACAGGCGTCGTCGATCTTCTGAGGATGAGGTGCATAGAGTGGAGCGACGCATCCAAGGGTACCGTGTTCAGATGCTGCCCCATACCGCAGTCCTCCATTGAGAGCTCAGTGCAGCGGAGGCGTGCTATGCTAGAGGCAATAGTCGAGCATGACGAACGTCTCATGGAGAAGTATCTTGAGGATGACGGAAGACCCATACCAGTTGATGAGCTAGTTGCATCACTGAGAATGAGTACCATCGGGTGCAAGGCTCAGCCCGTCCTGTGCGGAAGTGCCTTCAAATACAAAGGTGTGCAGTGTCTGCTGGATGCGGTCATAGACTACCTCCCATCGCCGCTAGACTGTCTGCCTGTGACTGCTGAGAGCTCTACAGGCGTTCCTGTAGAGCTAAAACCAACGGACAGCAGGTTCGTTGCGCTGGCCTTCAAAATAATGACGGACCCCTTCGTTGGACAGCTAGTGTTCTTGAGGGTGTACGCAGGTTGCATAAGCGCAGGAAGCGCTGTAGTTAATGTCACGAAGGGCAAGAGGGACAAGATAGCACGCATTCTTCAGATGCACGCTAACGCCAGGGAGGACATAGGGAGCATATCATCGGGTGACATTGCTGCGGTTGTTGGTCTGAAGGATATATCAACAGGTGATACCCTTTGCAGCCCTGGAACCGACGTTGTGCTAGAAAGAATTTCATTCCCCAGCCCTGTCATATCCCAGTCAGTGGTAGCTGCGACAAAGGAAGACCATGACAAGCTTGGCGATGTCCTTGGCAGGCTAGCCCAGGAGGACCCTTCATTCAGGATACACACAGACCAGGACACAGGTCAGACGGTCATATGCGGCATGGGGGAGTTGCACTTGGACATTATGGTGGAGCGCGTGCGACGAGAGTTCGGGGTAGATGTTAGCACAGGTAGACCTCAGGTGGCATACAAGGAGACCATAAGGTCTTCAAGCGACAGGGTAGAGGGTAGGTACGTAAAGCAGACTGGAGGGCGCGGCCAATATGGCCACGTTGTCCTAGTGGCACACCCAAACCCAGGCTGCGGGTACGAGTTCGTGGATAGGATAAAGGGTGGAGTGATTCCTAGGGAATACATACAATCAGTTAACCGAGGCATTCAGGATGCGCTCAGGGCAGGCGTCGCAGCTGGGTTCCAGGTTACGGACGTGAGAATAGAGCTGGTGTTCGGGTCGTACCACGAGGTAGACTCAAGCGAGCATGCTTTCAGGGCGGCCGGCGCCATTGCATGCAGGCGGGCTCTACAGGAAGCGTGCCCAGTGATACTCGAGCCTATAATGGCTGTGGAAGTGGAGACTCCACCGGAATACCTTGGCCCGATAGTAGGCGACGTGCTGGCACGTAGGGGCCTGGTTAAATCCACAGCACACCAGGGCTATGGCACCAAGGTCGTTCGGTCCGAGATACCACTGGCAACAATGTTTGGCTACTCTACGAGCTTAAGGTCTATGACACAGGGGAGAGCCACGTACTCAATGGAGTTCAGCAGGTACGGAGAGGTAAGACGCGAGGTGTTCGACAGGGACAGCAGCGCGCACAAATAACCCCTACCCCTTACGCCGATGGCCAAAGCAAAGTTCGAAAGGAAGAAGATACATATTAACGTGGGAACCATAGGCCACGTGGACCATGGCAAAACCACGCTGACTGCAGCAATGACTAGCGTGCTATCTAGGCATGGTTGTAGCGTGAAGAGGTACGAGGATATAGATGCCGCCCCAGAGGAACGAGCACGTGGCATTACCATAAACACGGCACACATAGAGTACGAGACTGAGACACGGCACTATGCCCACGTTGACTGCCCAGGCCATGCTGACTACGTTAAAAATATGATAACCGGCGCCGCACAGATGGACGGAGCAATCTTAGTATGCTCTGCCACCGACGGCCCAATGCCTCAGACACGTGAGCACATCCTGCTGGCAAGGCAGGTGGGCGTTCCTTATATCATCGTGTACATGAATAAGTGCGACATGGTGGAGGATAAAGAGCTTCTGGACCTGGTCGAGATGGAAATCCGGGAGCTGCTGTCAAAGTACAACTTCCCAGGAGACCGCGCCCCCGTAATAAGGGGCTCCGCAAAGCAGGCGCTCGATGGTGTTGATAGCGAGCTTGGCACTAGGTCTGTGCTAAGGCTGTCGGAGGTGCTAGACCGCTATATCCCAGAACCATCACGCCCTATAGACGGCCCATTCCTCATGCCAGTAGAGGACGTGTTCTCAATATCAGGCCGGGGCACAGTCGCTACAGGGCGCATAGAGCGCGGCACGGTAAGGATAGGCGACGAGCTTGAGGTGGTTGGACTCAGGCCCACAGCAAGGACAGTGTGTACTGGAGTGGAGATGTTCAGGAAGCTCCTGGATAATGGTCAGGCTGGGGATAACGTAGGCATTCTGCTAAGGGGCCTGAGGCGCGAGGACGTAGAGCGTGGCCAGATACTCTCCAGGCCTGGCACAATAACCCCGCACACCATGTTTGCAGCTGAAGTGTACGCCCTGACCAAGGACGAGGGAGGAAGGCACACTCCATTCTTCGCCAACTACAAGCCACAGTTCTACTTCCGCACGACAGACGTCACAGGCAGCATCGTGCTACCGAAGGGGGTCGAGATGGTTATGCCTGGCGACAATGTGCCAGTCGACGTCACTCTGATAGCCCCAGTGGCCATGGAGGAAGGACTGCGCTTCGCTATCCGCGAGGGAGGCAAGACAGTCGGCGCTGGCGTTGTAACCAAGATTATACGGTAATCCTGCGCATGAGGCTGGTGCTTAAGTCCTTCAGCCCTAGCGCCGTGCAGGACGCAGCAGCGCTCCTTGCGCGCAAAATAGCAGCAGCCTGCATTGGGAGGGTGTGCACTGTGCGCCTCCCAAGGAGGCGCCGCCGTTTCGACCTTCTACGGTCACCGCACATCGACAAGAGGGCCATGGATCAGATGGAGGTGCGCACGCACAAGATGCTCATACACATGCCTTGTCCTACAGCCAGGGCAGCAGAGGAACTAATCCGCACAGAAGTTCCTGCCGGAGTTGCTATCCGAGTGAGGCCGTAGCCACCATGCTCGGAAGCATCATGCTGGGCGTCAAGGTAGGCATGACCCGCATATCTCGCGGTAGCGGAGGCGTTGTACCTGTGACAGTCCTGGATGTGAGCTGCAACACGCCGTTGCGCAATGCGTGTCGTAGCTCGGCCAAGCGAGTCGTCCTGTATAGACGCTCTTACAGCCTGCGTCTGGCCCGGCCTCAGCTTTGCTCATGCCTTGGGCGTAACATGGAACCAGCGGCGTATGCTGGAAGGCCGACGCAGCATGGCATGGCGCAGCACGGCATACCAGCCTGCTGCAGGCCCCATGCAAAGGCTATGTTGCGAGCAGGGCAACTCGTAACAATAAGGGCAAGGTCTGTAGGCAAGGGGTTCAGTGGCGTCATGAAGAGGCACGGTTTTAGTTCTGGTAGGGCATCGCACGGTAGCTCGAAGGCCCATCGCACCCTAGGATCCACGGGAATGTCGCAGGACCCAGGCAGAGTATTCCCAGGAAAGCGAATGCCAGGGCACATGGGGTGCGAGCACTCAACGGCAAGGAACCTGATGGTAGAGCATGTTGCGCACGACTTCGTTATGGTCAGGGGCGGGATCCCAGGGCATGCAGGAAGCATCGTCGCCATATTGCCCTAGGCAAGCCCATGGCAGCCATGCCGGCTTTCCACTACTGAGGCAGGTGCTCAACGCGTACCATGCTAGCCTCAGGCCGTCATGCAGTAAGCAGAGGAGCAGGGGCGAAGTAAGCCACAGCACTCGGAAGCCATGGAGACAGAAGGGGCTAGGCAGGGCAAGGGCTGGCATGACGTCAAGCCCACTATGGAGAGGTGGTGGAAGGGCATTCCCATCCAGAACCGCCGCATCCAGGCTCGTCAGAATTAACAAGCGCATGGCGCGCCTGTCGTTGCACTTACAGATCGTAACGGCGGCGCAGCATGGACGGCTGGCTATCGTTGACGCCATGCGGCTAGCCCCCAGCAAGACAAGGGAGCTGCGGTGTGCAAGCGCACAGCCTAGCACCATGGTCGTTGTAGGCAAAAGCGAGCTATGCTACCATGCCTACAGGGCTTCCAGGAACCTCAGTGGGCTGAGCATAGTGGCACAGAGAGGCATTAGCCCAAGGGCGCTCCACTTATCGGACCGCATCGTCATAACACGCAAGGCGGCCGAAGACATAGCAACCATGCACTCACTATGCTAAACGCAGGGCTACTAAGTGCGCTACGAGCCAGGGGACGCTCTAACAAAGGCGCTAACTGGCTATCCCAAGGAGTGGCAATCACACTGCGCGCCGGTCCCATGGCCAGTGCGCTAATGCGCCTTGCAATGCGAATAAGCGCCTGCGCTGCTGACCGCCGCGCTTGTGGTCAGGTAACGCGACACATACGCTCGGCGGTACGATTGGCTTGCACTGCAAGGGAGGACGGGTGGCGTATAGGAATAACCCGCTGAGATCTCTGCTAAGGAGGCTCCACAGGAGCTCGGGCAGGAATAATACTGGCGTCATCACGGTACGGCACAGGGGCGGAGCGCACAAGAGGCGGTACAGGGCCGTTGACTTCAGCTACCACCCCGGGTGCTATAAAGGCAGGCTGGAGAGGGTAGAGTACGACCCCAACCGCAGCGCTCGCATAGCTCTGGTGCAGTATGGAAGCGGTAGTAGGAGGTACATCATATCGCCTCAGGATGCCATGGTGGGCATGGAGGTAGCATCAGGAAACGATGCCCCAGTTAGGCCAGGCTGCAGTCTTCCACTGTCGAAGGTTCCAGTTGGCACAAGCGTCCACAACCTGGAGATGCGACCTGGTGCTGGGGCGCAGATTGCGAGGGCTGCAGGCGCCTATGCCACAGTAATATCTGCCAATGGAGCCAACGTTACAGTAAGGCTTAGGTCTGGTGAAGTAAGATCTATGGATGGGCGCTGCTATGCCACTGTTGGTGCGGTAGGAAATGCAGGCCACTCACGCACCATGCAAGGAAAGGCGGGCAGGATGAGGTGGCGCGGAGTTAGGCCTACGGTTCGTGGCGTGGCGATGAACCCGGTAGATCATCCTCATGGCGGTGGTGAGGGCAAGACAACTGCAGGCAGGCATCCAGTAAGCCCTTGGGGCCAGCATACCAAGGGGTTGAAGACTAGGCGTAGCAAGGGCGGGCGAAGGGTAATCCTACATCGCAGGGAATATGAGTAGGTCCGTAAGGAAAGGACCCTTCTGTACGCCATCGCTCAGGAGGTGGATCAATGGCTCGAGCATGCGGCATGCCCTCAGAACCTGGTCCAGACAGTCAGCCATAACGCCTGGCATGGTTGGCAGCACTGTGCATGTCCACAATGGAAGGCGTCACGTTGCTGTCAGTTTGCATGTGGACATGGTAGGGCACAAGCTGGGTGAGTTTGCGCCAACAAGGACTTTCAGGTGCCACTCTAGGGAGAAGAAATCCAGGGTACGCGACAGGACGGCGCAGCAATGACTTCCATGCATTTCCGCAGTGCAGTAGAGCTAAAGGTAGCTGCGTGCTGCTGCCGTTCGTCTTTGCGCAAGATGCACCCTGTATTGCGTAGCATAATGGGTCTGCCATTATCGTCCGCAATGGGTGCGCTGTCTCTACACGCTAGGAGGGCTGCTCGTATAGTACACCTAGTGCTGTACAGAGCTATGCCAAAGTTAGCGCTCGCTGGGCTAAGCCCAGCTAGCGCTGTAGTTGCATGCTCAAGCGTAGGGTCAGCGGGGCTGTTGAGACGAGTAAGCCCGCGCGCAAAAGGGCGGGCGTGCATAATAAGGCGCAGGATGTGCCACATAACCATAACACTTCGGAGCTTACAGTGGGACAAAAGGTGCACCCAAGGCTTTTCAGGCTGAGCGCTAGGTACGACTGGGATGCGCTGTGGTATGCTGAGAGCCATGCATTCGCTGCGCATCTAGCCCAGGACATGATGCTAAGGAGGCTTGTTGGTGAGAAGATGTCGAAGGTGCCCATGGGTCCTATGGCAGTGACTAGGACGTGCAAAGGGTGTACCCTCCACCTAAGGTGCCCTAGAGTTAGCCAGGTGCAGGGCAGGCTTGCGGGCGAGGCTGAGGCTGCGCGGGAGATAGTTCGGTTGCGGTTCGGAGATGGCATCGACGTGGTGTTGGATGATTTTAGGCGCCCGGAGCTGAGCGCGCACATCATAGCTAGAAGCGTCGTAGATCAGGTGGAGAGGAGGGCGCACATAAAGCGAGCAATAAGGCGAGCTGCTAGTGCTGCTGCAAGGCATGGCGCACGAGGCGTCAAGGTGATGTGCTCCGGGCGCCTAAACGGTGCAGAGATAGCGCGTACAGAGTGGCACATGGAGGGCACCTTGCCGCTGCACAGCATTGGCGCCGAGGTGGACTATGC
Organism: Candidatus Tremblayella princeps; assembly: GCF_900080145.1. Lineage (NCBI taxonomy): Bacteria > Pseudomonadati > Pseudomonadota > Betaproteobacteria > Candidatus Tremblayella > Candidatus Tremblayella princeps. The sequence goes on along the minus strand of NZ_FLRF01000003.1, from coordinate 56,793 downwards.
GGCAGCCTGCGCAAAGACCGTGTACGGCACGGTGGGCGTAAAGGTATGGGTGCATGCGGCTTCCCAATACAGCGGCCGCAGGATGCACGGAGCCACGGAGGTCCGTCATGCTCCAGCCTTGTAAGAGGAAGTACAGGAAGGAGCACAAGGGGCGCAACAGGGGGCTTGCCAGGAGCGGGAGCTCCATAGTACACGGCGCCCTCGCGCTGCGCGCTCTATCCAGGGGCAGGTTGAGCTCGTCTCAACTCGAGGCTGGCAGGCGCGCTATATCACACAGCATGCGCAGAGCGGGCGCGGTTACAATACTCGTCTTTCCTGACAAGCCCATATCCAGGAAGCCGGCGGAGGTTAGGATGGGAAACGGCAAAGGCAACCCAGATCACTATGTTTTCGAGGTAAGGCCTGGCAGGATAATCTACGAGGTGGGGGGTGTGGACGACCACATGGCGCGCTCTGCGCTAAGGCTTGCCATGCCTAAGCTCCCCGTTAAGACAGCGCTGGCATGGCGGTGAACAAGCTATATAGCAAGGGCGACGCAACCCAAGCGGGCAACATGTGCGCACGATTCATGGCGGCCGAGCTTGCGTCGCTACTACTGCGCCATGCAGCTGCCGAGGCTAGCATGGCGCCGTGCGGCATGCGCGGGGCCGTGTTCCCAAGAGCTGGCGCAATGTCCGCGCGCTCTGCGCATGCTCTGATCCACCTAGAGGGCCTGGGCTGTGGCTCGACGTAGGCAAGGGGTCGTGGTGCGCAAGGTCAGCCCAACCACGGCAGTAGTCGCACTGCGAAGCGTCCGCATGCACAGACTCTACAAGAGGCGCACCGTGGCAGTGCTTAGGGTCGTAGCACACGACCCTAAACGCACCACTTCTGCAGGCAGCACTGCAACGGTGCGCGAGTGCAGGCCTGTCTCCAGGACAAAGTCCTGGGCAGTGGAATACTCTGCATGATACAGGCAGGCACCGCTGCTTTCGTCGCAGACAACTGCGGCGCAAGGGTGGCAGTGTGCATTAAGGTGCTAGGCGGAACAAGGAGGAGGTACGCCAGAGTGGGTGATATGGTTAAGGTCACCATAAAGGATGCAAGCACTAGGGGTAGGGTAAGGAAGGGAGAGGTGCTTACAGCAGTTGTAGTAAGGACCAGGTACACCATACAGAGAGGTGATGGGACCTATGTAAGGTTCGGCGACAACTCTGTAGTTCTGCTGAACGCAAAGCATGAGCCAATGGGCACCAGGGTATTCGGGCCTATTGCTCGAGAGGTTAAGCGGTCGCGTTTAATCAAAGTAGTGACATTAGCCTCGGAGGTTGTATGATCCCAATTGCAGGCGATGGAGGCCATGCTGCAGACAATGGTCACGATGGTCTCTACAGGTACTATGCCGCCAGCGTTGCGCCTCGCCTCCTAGGTTCATACTCAATGGAAGTGCCTAGGCTATGGAAGGCCACCCTTAGCATGGGCGTAGGCAGACTCAGGGGCAGCGCACCTAGTGTGCGCTGCATGTCTGAAGCGCTGGCCTCGATAACAGGCCAGCGCCCCATGCCAACCCGCTCGTCTAGGTCCATATCCAACTTCAAGGTCAGGCGAGGTGATACCGTGGGGCTGAAGGTAACGTTAAGGAGCCGCAGGATGCACGAGCTAACGGACAGGCTCATACACCTGTATCTGCCTAGGGTGCGGGACTTCAGGGGAGTGCCAGCAAGCTCAATTGACGCAGGCGGCAGCATTAGCATCGGCGTGCGTAGCCTGTCAGTGTTCAACGAGGTTGAGTACACGGCGCCCGAAGCGAGCGGGCTGTGCGCCACACTTACAGTTCGCGCAACCTGCGTCGCCCAGTCTACGCGACTTCTGAGTCGCGTATCCTTTCCACTGATCCCGCAGTGATGTCGAAGCTTTCCGTAGTAGAGAGGGAGAGGAAACGCAGCGCTATTAGGTTGAGATACCTAAGCATCAGGCGGCTCATGCTAGCGCTGCTGCGGTCAACCGCAGTGCCCGAGTGCGATAAGCGCACGGTGAGGGACAGGCTGCACAGGCTGCCAAGGGACTCCAGCCCTGTGAGGCACAGGAACAGGTGTCATGCGACAGGACGCGGTCGCGGCTACCTTAGGCTATTCGGCCTGTCCAGGATCTGTGTCCGCGAGATGGCTGCCCGGGGTGAGATCCCAGGCGTAACAAAGGCCAGCTGGTAGAATATGGGCACGGTGCGCCTGTCTGACACCCTGGCTCACATTAGAAACTGCATGGCAGTCCAGAGGCGCTACGCGCGCCTACGCATTACATCAGCCAACGTTTCGCTCGCCAGGGCCCTCAACCGCGCAGGTTGCGCGCCTGGGTTCTGCATCGCTCACGACCTGGCGCCTGGAGGCAGGCAGAGTCGGTGGCTGCGGCTAGAGCTGCGCAGCGCTCACGCATCACCCGCAATGCTTTCGCTCGTGCCAGCGTCGAGGCCTGGGCTCAGGGTGCACGCAAGTGCTGCAAGCCTCAGGCCCAGCGTATACTGCAACGGTATGGCTATAATCAGCACTTCAAAGGGTATGCTGACTGGCAGCCTCGCCAGACGCCTTGGCATAGGGGGCGAGGTTGTGTGCCATGTCGTGTAGACGCGCTATGGAGCCTCGCCTGGCGCGCAAGGCGTCATCGCTGGCCATCCCATCTGAATGTAGCATTGTCCTTTCCGATGGTGCTATGGAGGCATGGGGGGCGGGTGGCTCCATGCGCATTGCTCTCAGCGCATCCGTTACCGCGTGCATTGCAGGTGGGTGCATACAGATAGAGCCAAGGATGCGGTCCAGGAGGGGAGGGGGCATCTGTGGTACCACCATTGCTCTCATCGCTAACATGACGCGTGGGGTCATAAGCGGTCACAGCAAGACCATCATACTTTCAGGCGTAGGGTATCGGCTGGAGCTAAGGGGCTGCAGGCTAACAATGTTCATCGGCTACTCCCACCCCGTGCAGCACGCGGTGCCAGAGGGTCTGGCAGCGACGCTACAATCTCCCACGGAGCTGACCATATCAGGCACGGACAAGCAGCGTGTGGGTGAGGCTGCTGCGGACATAAGGAGGTACAGACCAATGGAGCCATACAAGGGCAAGGGGTTCCGCTATGCCGACGAGGCAATGAGGCTCAGGGTGCGCAGGAGGTCGAAGTGAGTCTACAAGTAGCGCACGAGCCGAGGAGGCCCGCGCTGCTTGTCCGTAGCACGCATAAGCACGTCATGGCTATAGTTAAGCCATGCCATGGAGTTTGCGCCGCTGCCACGGTCTCGACGCACGGCATGGATAAGATCATGCAGCGCGCGCTCGGAGGCCTAGCGCGCGCTGCTGCAGTTGGCGCGCTAGTTGCGCGCCGTGCAGTGGCATCTGGCATGGGCACTGTGTGGCTATGCCGCGGCAGCCATAGGTACCTCGGTATTGTTAGTGTGCTGGCTGACTCCGCCAGGCTTCATGGAATGATGCTATGACAGCAAGCACAGCCCATGGCACTGCTGCAAGGCCGTGCACTGACCGGCTCATAATGCTTCGGAGGGTTTCCAAGGTTGTCCGCGGCGGCCGCGTACTTGGCTTCTCTGCTCATGTGGTCACCGGAGACGGCAATGGCAGCGTGGGCCTTGGGAAGGGCCGCGGCAAGGACTTCTCCACCGCGTTGCAAAAAGCCTCCTGCGATGCGCGGAAAAACATGGTGCTAGCGCGCATCGCCAAAGGCACACTCGCACACGAGTCCAGGGGTAGGCATGGCGCTTCCACTGTAGTGCTCTTGCCAGCAAGGGCAGGGCGCGGAATCGTTGCAGGCAACCACGTTAGGTCTGTGCTCGCAGCAGCGGGCATAACGGACGCAGTTGCAAAAAGGCACGGTTCAAGCAACCCAATTAATGTTGCAAGGGCTGCAATAGATGGACTTCTAAGGCAGCATCCGCGAGGTGAGGTATGAGCATTGCGCGCGAGGGCAGAACGCGGGGGCACATAAGGCTGCAGCTAGTCAGGAGCCCCATATCGTCTACGCGCCGGCATAGGCTGTGCGTAAGATGCCTTGGGCTGCGCAGGATGTGGTCCATGCGCACGCTGCCTCTAACGCCGCACACCCTAGGCGCTGCGTCGTGCGTCCAGCACTTGGTTAGAATACTGTGAACCCAGCTGATTGGTACCCTCTACGCCAGCCATCGCCACGTCGTACGCTAGTTGGTAGGGGCATTGGATCGGGTCATGGAAAGACGTGCGGCAGGGGTCACAAAGGTCAGCTCTCTAGGTCGGGCGGATTCAACAAGGTGGCGTTCGAGGGGGGTCAAACTCCGCTTCACAGAAGGCTACCTAAGCGCGGTTTCGCCAGGAGGGATCGTCAGGGTCACAGCGTCAGGATGTGCCAGCTACAGCGCGTTGCACAGCACAACGGCCGAATCAATGCGCCCACGCTGCGACAGCATGGGCTGCTTGGCAGCGGCGCATGGGGCTTGAAGGCCTACGGTACCAGCAGCGACACGCCCACGCCGCGCGCTCGGCGCGCGGCGCCATGAGCCTCACCGCGCGCCGCGCAGTATGAACACACACAAACGTCGGGAGGCATGCACAACGCTGGCTTTTCGCAACGCCCACTTATGCCAGTGGGCAGAGGCACGCTGCGCTGCCCAAGAAGCAAGGGCGGTGCGCTGAGGCATGATGTCGAGCAGGCGCAGGGCATAGTGATGGAGAGCCTCTCCAACGCAAACTTCAGGGTCAGACTAAGGGATGAGCGCATGGTCACTGCTTATACATCAGGTCGGATGAGATTACACTCAATAAGGATCCTGCCAGGAGACAGTGTCGTGGTAGCGCTGACGCCATACGACCCAGCGCGTGCTAGGATAGTGTTCAGGCTGAGGTAGGCAAGTGCGGGTAGCTTCGTCGGTAAGGGCCATTTGCAAGTCGTGCAGAGTGCACAGGAGGCACGGAGTACTTAGGGTAACATGCAAACACAGCCCCAAGCACAAGCAACGCCAGGGGTAGGCATGAGGGCGATGGGCGTGGACATACCTGGCAACCTCAGCCTGGAGATGGGGCTGACGCGTATACACGGCATAGGGCGCGCATTGTCTGCTCGCACGTGCCTCGCTGCGCGCGTAGATCTGCGCAGGGCGGTCCGTACTATCAGGGATGCAGATATTAACAGGCTCAGGCAGGCGCTGGGTCAGCTAACGCTTCAGGACGAACTGAGGCGTCGCGTATCAAAGTGCGTAAGGAGACTCGTGGACATAAACTCCCTAAGAGGCCTTAGGCACGGTAGGCATCTACCAGTAAGGGGGCAGAGAACAAGGACGAACGCAAAGACGTGCAAGAGGCGCCGACCTGGCGTCGCCAGGGCAGCCACATGATGGGCCATAGCATCGCACAGGGCCTGGATAACATGGGCAGGGATGGCGCGCAGGATGGGGTGGCACACATTCGCACCACCTTCAACAACACCATGGTAACCGTGTCCGACGCGCAGGGCAACGTTGTGTTCTGGACAAGCTCCGGCAAGCAGGGGTTCAGGGGCTCGAGGAAGTCAACGTCGTTCGCTGCGCAGTCCGCAGGCGAGAGCGCTGCTCGGGCTGCCCTGGAACGCGGCATGAGAACGCTTAGGGTCAGGGTAAGCGGCCCCGGCACTGGGAGGGAGTCAGCAATAAGGGCTCTATACTGCTCAGGAATCAAGATAGCGTCTCTTGAGGACGTTACTGCCACACCGCACAACGGATGCAAGCAGCCCAAGCGCAGGAGGGTGTAGCATGGCGCGATACCTAGGCCCTAGACAGAGGCTCTCACGCAGGGAGGGGGTAGATCTCCTCCTGAAAAGCGGCGCAAGGCCGTTCGAGGACAAGTGCAGGTCTGGCGCCAGGCCTGGGCAGTGCAATAGGCACCAGGGACATAGGCCAACCACATACTGCATGCAGTTCAGGGGAAAGCAGCGGATTAAGAGGTACTACGGCGTGCTAGAGCGACAGTTCTCAGCATACGTTAGACGTGCTGCAAGCGTGCCGGGTCACGCTGGAAGCAGGCTTCTTCAGGCCCTCGAGTCGCGCTTGGACAACGTAGTCTATCGTATGGGCTTTAGCACTACTCGTTCAGCTGCTCGTCAACTCGTGTCGCACAGGCACGTCACTGTAAACGCCGCCGTGGTGCACACGCCGTCCTACGCTGTGCGAGCGGGGGATGTAGTAGCAGTGCGCAGCGCGCTATGCTGGGAATCCGCTCGCACTATGGAGCAAGGCTGCCCCTACGCCTGGCTGCACGTGCGTGGCGACATTGCTGAGGGTGTATTCAGGCGAGCACCCAGCGCTGCTGAGCTTCCGCACGGGCTGCATACGGATCGTGTAGAGGACCTTTACTCGTGCTGAGGCCAAGGGTTACTGCGGTGGTACGAACTGGCCTTTCTACCGCCTCTATAGCTATCGAACCGCTGGAGCGTGGCATGGCGAGTACCTTAGGTTGCTACGTCAGGCGTTCGCTAGTTGCACATGCTCCGGGACATGCAGCTTCGGCGCTACGCTTGCACCATGCTGTGGGTCAGCTAGACCACATGCCCGGTCTAGCTGAAGACGTGCCGGGCCTAGTGCTAAACATCACTCGCATTGTGTTCAGATGCCACAGGCCGGGCGCAGTGCGCCTATGCCTTCGCACCTGCTCCCATGGCAAGGTTGCTGCCGGCGATATACCAATGCCACCACGGTGCGAGGTAGTAAACCACGAAGCAACGCTTGCTTACCTTTGTGGCGGAGTGCTGGGGCTGACGCTAACCGTAGAGCGTGGCCGCGGGTACCTAAGGCCAGGCCTTAGGCACGATCGAACGCCTGGCCTTTTCCATCTGGAGGCAGCCTTTACGCCAGTGCGCGGTGCGTCTTACGCAGTAGAGACGACGAGGCTGGGGTGCGGCCGAGTTTGCGAGAGGCTGGTGGTTTCCATTGAGACCAATGGCTCAGCATCGCCACTCGCCGTCCTTACGGAGTGCGTGCGCGCCCTAAGAGCGCAGCTTGGCCTGCTGGGGCGCAGCGCATGAACCATAGGCGTAGCCTGCCCAAGCTTGGCAGGGGCGGACCCCATAGGCTAGCAATGCTGAGGAATCTCTCCAGATCTCTAGCGTTGCACGGGATTATTCGCACCACAATGGGCCGTGCCAAGGCTCTACGCCGCATCGTGGGGCCAGCAATTGTAGCCAGGGCCTGTGGCTGGGCGCAAACTGATGGCTCCAGAGGTAGAGCGCGCGGCACACGCGTCATAGTGAGGAAGGCTTTCCTCAGGCGAGGCGACCTGGCACCAATGTGCAGCGTAGTGCTAGCGTAATGCGCACTGTATTGTACCAGGTAGGATGCTGTGTTCCAGCCATTGCGCTGGTGGGACCAATGGGTGCTGGTAAGACAACCCTAGGCTGCATTGTATCGCGCGCGCTTCGCGTGCAGTGTACTGACACTGACTTGGCATTGGAGGTCTGCCTGGGTGTTCGCATATGGCAGGTTTTTGCGAACCTGGGTGAGTTGCAGTTCAGAAAGTGGGAGTTCCAGGTGGCCGCATGCTCATTCGCCCCTGTGAATTCGTATGGTGGTGGCATAGTATCGCTGTCGCAGTGCAGGTACAGGCTAAATTACACGCTCGGCGTGCACGTAGATGGCAACCCTGGCGACATTACGCACAACGTCGGGGCATCGTGCAGGGAGCGACCGCTGTACCGTGCGTTCGACAGGCATCTTCGCGCACTGCGCGACCCCATGTACAGATCGAGCGCAACGGCCTCATTGCCGCTCGGTGGGCTGACTGCGCCCCAGGTAGCATGCAATCTACTGCTATCTGTGCAGCCTTGATGCCCGCTATGCGGGCCGTGCCTGTGCGTAGTGGTACAGGCACGGCCTTGGTGGCATACCACGCAGGGTCGTCGCAGCCAGCATGCCTGCAACTGCGCCCTGGGGCTGGGCTGGTCATGGTCACTGACGTCAACGCAGGCGCTATGGTAACCTGGGGCAGGCGCCGTGGCGATTACAGTGCGTCAGGTCGTAGGCTTAGGGTCGTGCTTGGAACTGGCGAGAGCTACAAGGGATTTCTTTACCTAAGGCTCATACTACGGGCCATGCTGCGGGCTGGCATTGGCCGTGATGCCGTTGTGCTATCGCTTGGCGGCGGCGTCGTGGGGGATGTCGCCGGGCTAGCCGCAGCGTGCTACATGCGAGGTGTGAATATAGTGCAGCACCCCACCACGCTGCTTGCCTGCGTTGATTCAGCCATGGGCGGCAAGGTGGGCATAAACACCGGTGCCTTCAAGAACGCTGTTGGGTGCATACACCCACCACGCTACATGGTAGCGCAGATGGGCAGGGTAGCTGCGCTACCATTGAGGCAGTGGAGGGCTGGCTTAGCTGAGGCTACCAAGATGGGCGCATGCCTTGACAGAGACTTTTACTGCTGGATGGCAAAGCATGCACACGACGTGGCAAGACGAGCAGCGTCTGCTGTTGCTCGCATGGTATCGCGCTGTGCCGAGCTGAAGTCCTACGTCACCGCTCGCGATGACGTTGAGGCAGGAGCTCGCGCATGCCTCAACCTGGGCCATACCATTGGCCATGCAGTTGAGTCAGGCATGCGCTACAGGCACTGGCTCCATGGGGAGGCAGTTAGCCTGGGCATAGTACTAATGGCACACGCGTCACACAGGCTGGGGCTGCTGCCAAGGGCTGATGCTGCTCAGATAGTGCGTATGCTCGCCTCGCTGCGACTACCTGTGCGCAGACCGCTGGGCGTTGATGCGGCCAGGCTAGCCGATGCTTTCTCTGCGGACAAGAAGAACCGGGGCGAATCAGTGTGCGTGGTGCTGCTAAGGGGGATAGGTGATTGCGTCGCACGCGATGTGCCTCGCGACGCCATGCTATGCGCATGGTCAGATGCTGTCCATCGCCATTCCTAAGGGTCGCATTTCTGAGCAGGCTGGGGATTTGCTGCTCATGCTGGGCGTGGGGGTAAGACGCTCTGAAGCTGGCATGCTTCGGAGGGCACTCCTTCTTCGCACAACATCGCGCAGCGTTGCAGTCGTGGTGTGGCGTTGCCACGACATTGTAGGCTTTGTCATGAGGGGGTATGTTTGCGCAGGCTTTGTTGGAGGAGACGTAGTGCGCGAGTCGCGCCTTTGTGTGCCTTCGCCTGTTGATTTACGCATTTCACCCTGCAGGTTGTCCCTAGCTTTACGCAGGCAGAATTCCATATTGCAACCACGCAAGCTCAGGGTGGCCACTAAGTATCCTAACGCTGTAAAGGTATTCCTAGGCTATAGTGAGAGCGTAGCTTACGTGTCGCTGCGAGGTGGGATGGAGGCTGCTCCATTGCTTGGAGCAGCGGAAGTGGTAGCCGACATAGTGGACACAGGTAGCACTCTGGCAGCCAACGGGTTGTCCGAGGTAAGGCGTATGGCGCCTGTGACTGCGAGGATAGTGCTGAACGAATGCATTGCCAGGCTTAGGCCCCGGGCAATGAGAGTAGTCACGGACATGCTGAGGCTGGCTACTGCTTACCTCTAGCTCAGCGCAGCAGAATGCTGCGCGCCTTGACGCTCGGTGCAGAGTTATTCAGGCAGTCACGTGAAACGAAGGTGCACATGACGCTGGCCCAGAGCGCCAGGTGCCGTGAGTGCATAGCCACGGGCGTTCCTTTCTTTGATCACTTACTCCAGCAGTTGGCTTTCCATAGCGGACTTATGATGCAAGCAAGCGCAGTAGGCGATTGCTTCCTAGACAAGCACCATGTAGTCGAGGACGTGGGCATTGCCTTCGGCACAGCCCTTGCTCGGCTGCTGTGCAGCCTGGCGAGAAGCAACCGGTACGCTTACTTCTATGCGCCGTTGGACGATGCTCTAGCGCGCGCCGTTGTTGATTTGTCGGGCAGGCCAACGCTGTGTGTCGGAGCAGGAAGTGCCGGTAGCGTGTGCAGCTTCAACGCTAACCTGGTCGTAGAGTTCTTCCGAGCGGTTTCTCGCGCGGTGGGAGCATCGTTGCATATTGACGTGGTAAGAGGCCTCGAGCGCCACCACAGAGCCGAAGCCATGTTCAAGGCATTCGGGAGGGCGATGAGACAAGCAACAAGCGTGGATGCTAGCAGAGCATCATCTACGAAAGGCTTTCTTACAAGCGACAACGAGTATGGACGTCGCAATAGTTAGCCTAGGTGCCGGCAATGTGCACTCCCTTTACCGTGCATTCAGGCGAGTGTCAGGCTGCACGGTAGCGGTAACTGACTGCCCAAAGTTAGTGCGCGCGGCGGACAGGGTCGTAGTCCCAGGGCAAGGAAGTACGCTGGCATGCCTGTCGTATTTGCAAGCAAGGCCCGGCCTGCGTACCAGCGTCATGCACGCGCTTAGAACGAAGCCTGCGCTTTGCATTTGCCTGGGCTTACAAATGATGGCAAGGGGAACGCACGAGGGCATGGGGGCATGCCTTGGTATCATGGATAGCTATGCCATTCCCCTACCACATTGCACCAGGGTACCGCACGTTGGATGGCGCACGGTGCGGATAACCGAGCGGCATAGGGTGATGGACGGCCTGGCTTGCCGTCCGCGCTTCTACTTCGCGCATAGCTACTTCGTCAGCCCCGGCCTGCGTGGTCGTACCATTGCAGTAGCAATACATGGTGGGCTGCCATTTCCCTCAGTGGTAGTAAGGGATAACATCGTGGCAACGCAGTTTCATCCAGAGAGAAGCTCGCGCGATGGCATGGCACTATGTGCCAACTTCCTGAGATGGAAGCCGTAGTGATCCTGGTTCCGGCAATCGACGTGCGGAGCGGGTATTGCGCCAGGCTGCTCAATGGTTCTCCCACCATGCCTACCGTGGTACGCGCAGCGTTCAGGGAGGCAGAGCGCCTTGCACTACTACGCACGCGCAGAGTGCACATCGTAGACCTCGATGGCGCAATGGGTTCAACGCGATCTGCCGTAGCCAGGCTGCTGTGTCGGCGCGTGTCTGCAACTGGCTCCGCTGCTCAGGTAGGCGGAGGTGCTCGTTCAATCAGTGCCGTCGAGCACTACCTTAGATGCGGAGCATCATGCGTCGTGCTAGGTACTGCTGCAGTGCTTCGTCCGTGGTTCCTCCTGTCAGCATGCGCTGAGTTCCCTGGCAACATAGCTCTGGCTAAGGACGTAAGGCATGGCGCGTCTCTTACGCACGGATGGCTCAGGCTCGGCGGCGTGCCCGTCCGCCGAGCCTCCCTGCTCCAGAACCATGGTGGCCAGATTTGCACAGCAATCACAGACGCAACTTCGGACGGCACCATGCAGGGCATCATGGCACAGGCAGGCGCTTTCCATGCTGGGGCTACGCCTGCAGTCATCGGAGGGGGTCTGTCGTGCGCGGAGGAGCTTGCAGGGCTACTCCGCGCAGGGCGCGGACGGGCATCCTGTGTAATATGCGGCAGCGCAGCTTATGGGGGGCACATGCCGCACTGGCCGCCCAGCGCCAGGCCCATGGTGGGATAGGCGCCGTGCATGCTAGGGTAGTTGCATGCCTTGACGTACTACACAACAGGGTGGTCAAGGGCGTGCGCTTCGTGGGTCTGAGGGTTATGGGTGGGCCTGTTAGCACGGCCCACGCCCACATCCTAAGCGGCGTAGAGGAGTTGGTAGCGCTTGACATAGGCGCCACGGTAGGCCACCCTAGCGACATGATGCACGTGGCGCATGGCGTTTCAGTCCACGCCAGCGTTCCTGTCACGCTAGGTGGGGGCGTACGCCAGGCAAGCAGTGTACGTGCTATGATGGGCGCCGGGGCTGATAAGGTCAGCGTCAACACGCACCTTGCCTCAGGGCTATGTCTGCTGCCCAAGCTTGCAGCAAGGCACGGAGCGCAGTGCCTTGTTGGCTGCGTTGACGCACGCATGGACAGGGCCTGCATGGCATGGAGCGCAGCCTGCAGGGGTGGGAGCATCGGACTGCGAGCACGTGCACAGGACTGGGCGAGTGCAATAACTAGCAGTGGAGCCGGTGAAGTGGTGCTAACTAGCATTGACAGGGATGGCACTCGTACAGGGTTCGATGTGCCACTGGCGAGCTGCGTTGCCGGTAGAACGCATGCTCCTTTCGTCATATCAGGAGGCGCTGGTGGGTCCCGAGACTGCCTGGATGCCGCCAGCCTGTGCAAGCCTGCTGGCGTACTGCTTGCTGGCGCGTTTCATGAAGGCACCGTGCGCGCTGATGCCCTCAGGGCATACATCAGGTCGTACGCCCCCCATGAGTAGCTCAGGTTATTGCTGGTGGGCAGCAGTAAGGTGGCATGGCGCCGTGGTGTCTGTGGTGGTGCAGGACGCAGACACTGGCATGGTCATCATGCACGCAGCTCTGAACCGCGACGCGCTGGTTGGGTGCCTGACCACAGGGCGCGCAGGATACACTGCACGCGCATCGGGAGCAGCATGGCGCAAGGGCGCCGGCTCTGGGCAGGAGCACCATGCAGCCGAAGTGCGCATGGACTGCGACCGTGACTCCATGCTGCTAATGGTGCATGCAAGCGCCGCATCGTGTCACATGGGGTCGTTCTGCTGCTATAACTGGCTGCTTGGCTGCCCCTACCATCTTTGCACCGGGAGCGTGCTGAGGGGAGTAGCCCTTGCGCCATGCTCCACGTCCCATACGTCAAGGCTGGTTCGCAGCGGAGGGCATGGCGCACTTAGGAAGCTGCACGAGGAGCTTGCAGAGCTATCTGCTGCTGCGAACCCGTCAGCCCCGCCCATTCTTGCAGTCAAGGAGGCTGCTGACGTATGCTACCATGCACTAGTGGTACTCATGGCGCGCGGGGTTCACCCGCATGCAATGAGTACAGAGCTTGCCGAGCGTGCAGGCATGCCAGGGGTGAGGGAGAGGTGCTCTAGGGTCTGTGTTTAGGGGCATGCCGGCCCAGGCCATGGCGCTATGCGCTGTGTGCCTGTGGTGCTACGACAACTGCAGTACGCCGTGCCTGGCGTTTCGCAGTTACCTGGTTAGCCGCGTGCAGGCCAGCTGCATGGTGGTAAGCCTAGGCCAGCGCGCCGTAATGAACCTCACGCTGCACGGTGATGCTGCTACCTTCGTGGCAACGTTCTCGGGGGATGCTAGGCACTTGAGCATAGGCTACAGCTGCATGGTGGCAGCTTTCGCACAGGAGACAGGGTGTGGGCTCCTTCTGCACGGCGGTGCTTACCACCCAGAGCGCCGTGCTGGTGCCCAGCTGCTGCGCTCTGGGGTCGCCTTGCGAGCTGAGCATGCCGACTTAGCTCATAGGTAGAGCGGTTAGAGTGTAAATAACAGGGCGTAGGTTCGACCCCTACAGTCGGCATGGTGCGTGAGTGATTCGAACACGCGGCGCGCGGATTAAGAGTCCGCCGCTCTGCCGCTGAGCTAACGCTCCCTGCACGCAATGGCACCAATGATCGGCGGAATGTCCGAGTCATAAACAAGGACACTCTAATAGGAAACCTGGGCTTGGATCCTATGCACAGCACCCTGGACAATGTAACTGCGGTGTCGAACATAAGGGTAGCTACCTCCGATAGGTACAAGGGCAGTAGCACGGGGGAGCTAAAGGAGGAGACGGAGCGCACAACGTGGTACTCTTCGGCAGGCTTGCTGAAGAGTGCAGTAGCATCCTCAGGCGAGGCACGTGCAAGTACGTGAGGGTAGTATAATGACTAGGCGATGGAGGGGCAGGGATGGCGCAGACAGGTACACCACTGAGATAGTGGGCTCAGTCCTTAGGGTTCTGGGCGGAGGGCGCTCCTATGGCTCAGTGCGCGGTGCAGAGCGCCGGTATGGCTTGCATGGCAGGCATACAGCAATACCTAGGTTCTAGCAACGCCGTGCAGACCATTGGCAGCAAGCTCGGCACGATGGGCAGACCGGCGCTCTGCACTCTAGCAGCAAGGCTTAGGCCTTGCTGCTTCGACGACATTGTGGGGCAGGATAGCGCAGTGCGCACACTACGGGCTAGCATACATTCCGGCGGCGCACAGAGCGTTTACTGCTTCATGGGTCCGCGGGGCACAGGCAAGACTAGCATGTCACGCATCCTGTCCAAGTGCCTTAATTGTACGCACGGAGTTACAACCACGCCGTGCCACTCATGCCCCACATGCTTAGACGTAGAAGAGGGCAGGCGGGTTGACTACGTTGAGGTTGACGCAGCCGCAAATCGTGGGGTCGATCAGATGTGCACACTGCTCTCTTGTAGCGCATACGCTCCAGTCGCAGGGCGCCATAGGATATATGCCGTAGACGAGGCGCACATGCTCACATCGCACGCCCTGTCCTCGATGCTCAAGACGCTAGAGGAACCGCCGGCACATGTGAAGTTCATGCTATGTACCACAGATGCCGCCAAGATACCACACACAGTGCTATCAAGGTCCCTGGCGCTACGACTGGAGCCCTTGACCACTGAGGCCCTGTGCCGTCTGCTGCGCAGGGTGCTTCGCTCTCACGGCGTGCCGTTCAGGAGCTCTGCGCTTGTGCCAATTGCAGCAGCATCTGGCGGCAGCGCGAGGGATGCCCTAGCCATGGCAGAAGGCGCTGCTGCCATGGAGCGTGGGAGAGTGCTTACACGCGCCGCTATGTGTGGCTCTGAGGCATGCCTGGCGCTACGCATGCTCGAGGCAATAGCCTGCCGAGATGCAGTTGGCGTTCAGGCTGCGCTGCACGCAGCCATCGAGCAGTGCTCCAGCCCATCCATCCTACTAGACCTGATGATGCGGTCGCTCAACTCAGCAGCATTGCTCCAGTGCTCGCCTGGCCTAACCCCGCCCCATGGCTCTGAGCTCAGGGCGGCGTCGCGCGTAGCGCGCGCAGTTGGCTCGCGCGGGGCGCAGGCAATGTACAGGACACTCCTGTTCGGTAAAAGAGAGTTGAGATTCTCTTGCAGTGAACACATAGGCCTCAGCATGGTGGCGCTACGTGCACTGGCGCATGAACACTGAGCGTGGGAATTTTCGAGCGAACGTTGTACATCAAAAGCCCGACGCTGTGGGAAGGGGGCTGGTGCGAGCAGCGAGGGCATGGCCCTGAGTATGATGCACGCCTGCATGCAATTCTTCGACCGACTGAAGGAGTTCATGACGTCCGGTCTTGTGGTTGTACAGGTCCTGTGCGGGCACGACGTAGTGCACAGGCCTAGGGAGCTTATCGGCAGAGCTAGGCCGTGCGAAGCAGCCGCTGGCACCATTCGTAGGCGCTTTGGTACAAGCGCAGAGGCAAACGCCATACACAGCTCTGACAGCGCAGCAGCTGCGTATCGCGAGCTGAGCGTTGTGCTAGCTCTGCCGTGACGTTGCGCTGTCAGATGGGCTACGTTGGCGTGCGCATTGCGCCCTGCGTGTCGTGTAAGCGGCTGTCAACGGATGGTACGCTTAAGGCATCCTGCACAACGAGTAGGGGCCTTTGCCTAGAGAGCGTTCTAATGCCCATGGGATGGTCGCGCGAGCTAACGCTGTGCGCATCGACGCAGGTAGGATGCGCAGTTAGGTGCAGGTTCTGTGCAACCGGCAGGAGGTCTTGCGCGCAGCGACTGTATGGGTCGGAGATAGCAGGGCAGGCGGTGAGGGCATCCAGCATGCTGGGCCCGGCTCTGCGCAATGGCGCAACTTATGGCTACATCGTGCTGATGGGCATGGGTGAACCAATGCTGAACTACGGCGCCATGGTTAGGGCCTTGGCTGTAATCGCAGCGTGCGGACTGCACGGGGTTCGATCGACAAGGGACATAACAGCATCGACGTCTGGCATCGCGCCTGCGCTCTACAGGCTGTGCCGGGACATGCCAGTATCCATTGCGCTCTCGCTACACCTGCACGACGGCCTTGCCAGGCGGCTTTTAGTGCCATGCTTCTCTAGCAATGCGGTGCTGTCCATGGTTGATTCCTGCTGCTACTACCTAAGGGTCGGCGGAGCTTGCAGGGTCACCGTCGAGAGCTGCATGGTGCGGGACATTAGCGACAGGCTGAGCCAGGCCAATGGCATGGCTCGCTCCCTGGCACGGCTATCGTGCATGGTAAACATTATCCCCATGAACAGCATGGGTAGTGGTGTATACTCTCCGCCGCGGAGCAAGTGTACCGCATGGTTCGCCCTAGCTGCAGCGCAAGGGCTCTCTGCCATAGTTCCCAGGATCCCGCGCGGCCTCGACGTGCGCGCTGCGTGCGGGCAGCTAAGGGCATGACAGCCTAGCGCCGCCATGCTAGCTGCAGCTCAGTGCCGTAGAAGGAACCTAACTGCCCAGGCTTCGATGGGCTTGGCCCGCAGAGCCCTAAGATACGAGGGCTCTGCGGCATAAGTAAGCTACCCTGTTGCAGCGCATCTTTCACACGCAGTATGCTGGTGCTTCATTGGAGCTTACTTATGCAGCAGCGTAGCAGAAGCGCAGCTTGGAAACGTAGCCTGCAAGCAGCCTTCGTTGGCTGTGTATCTAGGAGCAAGGCGCGTCTATGGTAGGTACAGGTTGCGCCCACGGTGCTGAGTGGTCCTGTCGGCGTAGCAGCATACGTTTGTCACCCAGTGTGCCACATGCACCGTCCCAGCAAGAGCAGTGATACCAGTGATATCCATAATAGGCGCGCCCAACGTAGGCAAGTCTTCGCTGTTCAACCTGGTAACGCATGGCGAATGCACACCGGTTAGCCGCATACCAGGCACCACGGCCTGCAGTAGGTACGGAGCTGGTAGGCTGTACAGGAGGGCCTTCGGTGCTTACAATGTCGTAGACACTGAAGGCTACGGGGCAGTCCGCCACAGCGCGTGCGCCGCCTTAGATTACCATGCAGCCATCATGGTGCTGGATGCTTCAGTAGGTGCGTCCGCCGAGGATGCAGCAGTTGCAAGGCGTGCGATAAGAGAGGGGCGGGTGCTGTACGCTGCAGTGAACAAGTCTGACCCCGGGCGCAGCGTGCGAAAGCCAGCTACACTGCCTTCGCACGGGGTTTTCTACACTTCTGCAGCACACAACACTGGGGTTCGTGAGCTAATGATGGCGGTCCTGATATCACTATCACGGTGCCTGACCCCATGCTGCCATGCACGGCATGCCAGGAGGCTGCTGTGCGACGTGCGCGTAGCAGTTGCTGGCAGGTGCGTATCTGGCAAGACTACCCTCATGTCAGCACTGGCAGGCGCCGGTACTGCGCGCAGCGAGGGTCTATGGTGCAGGGCGCTCCACGTCATGGTAGGCAAGCAGACTTGTGCGCTCCTGGATGCACCATGTGTAGCAGCATGGGCGCACGGCGCAGGCACGCACAGGCTGCCACTGCTGGCAATGCTTCGGGCCATAGCGTCGTGCGACGTGGTGCTTCTAGTAATAGGCAACCCGCGCAGGCTCCATCCCCAGGACGCCCTAGTGCTAGGATACTCTAGGAGGCGGAGGAAGCCCGTTGTTGTTTGCTCCCATGGCGTCGGTGCCAGGGCAGCAGCGCAGCGAAGAAGCACTGCTCTGCGATCCAAGGCCTCCGCGCTGGTGCGAGCCCTGCACGGAGTCGCGTGCAGGGCGCGCAGGCTATCTCGGCAATCTCTGGAGAGCCTACGCGCATCGATCAACTCGCGCCTAAGGTCCGAGGGGATCAAAGGAAGGGCAGGGTGCGTAAGACAGGGCGGCAGCATACCGCTGAGGCTCATAATAACGTGCCGCAACCCTTCAGCTATGCGGCGCAGGGCAGGTTGCATTAGGGCAGCGGCACAGGACGCTTTGCCAGGGTGTGCGCACGTTGCTGTTCTGGACATTAGGGAGGACAGTTGCACATTGGCACGGGCATAGCACGGAGCGCTGCAGCCCTGGTTGCAGCGTACCTCGATAGCATGGGTTACCTGTTGGTACGCCCCCGCCTTGCTGGCTGCACTGCGGGCGGCATTGCTGAGGCCTACCTCTCCTCGCAAGTGGCCTTCCTGCAGGTGCCGCAACCCTACATTGCTGCAGCGTGCAGACGGCAGTACTACATGACGCCCGTGCGCATAGCGCACCACGATGGTCGCCGGAGGGTGGCTCGGCAGCTTGGCATAGAGCTGCTGAAGGCGCGCGGCATGTCAGATGCTACGGAGGCAGTGCAAGTTGCAGCCGACGTCATGGCGCTGTGCGGAGTACGTAACCACGCGCTTAGCATTAGCGCACCAGCAGTTGGGTGCACGCTAGTTAATGCTCTCGGAGGCAGCCTAGCCGCATGGAGGGGCTTCCTTACGCAGGACCTTGGCAGCATTGCGCAGCGAAGGTGTGCTATCGCGCTGCCTTGGCTTTCCTCAACATATCGTTACCTGTTCGCCTCATCCATCGTTGGCCGTGCCGAGGTGCTGCGCATGGCGCACAAGGCAGCGTGCACGGCAGATTGGCCTTGCGCGCCGGTACTGTGCTTCATCGCGCGCATTGCATTGCGCACGATGCAGGGTCGCATCCTTATTGACTATACGCAGGATGCTGGCTTTGTCAGACATAGTTGCCTGGCGCTGCGCGCATACTGCGGCAAAAGTGCAGCGCCCATGGTACAGGGTGGGAGCTATGCTGTCAGCGACGGTAGGCTGTCTGTCGGTGCAATAGGCCTTTCCCTGCCCATTGACGGCCTCTGCACCCACACCCAATCCTAGCGGTAGGATTTTAACTTACTGCCTTCTGATACCAAATCAGAAGCGCTGCCCGGCTGCGCCACGCTCCGCCCCCCCCCAGCGCAGCCGTCCTTAGCTCAGCGGCAGAGCAGCGGGCCACACCAACGAATCGTGTAGGACGGGAGGGCGCGCTGCATGTTGCTGCGCAAGGCAGCACAGCCGGGCCCAGATGATCGTAAACCTGCAGGCTCTGCCATGCTGCAGCAGCAGGCGGCAGCATCCCGAGACTAGGCTGCGCACTGCCTTAGATGCCAGCATGGCTGTGCGGGATAGAGCAGCTAGGAAGCTCACCGGCTCATAACTCGGAGGCCGTGGGTGAAAAATCCTACTCCCGCTACATTGCTGCACTTGCGTCTTTGTGACACCTGAGCGCCGTCGGGGCTGGGGCAGGGTATGTGTGCCTACTGGCCTTAGCAGTGACTATCGGGTCGTATCATCAGGATGGCATAAGCACTTCAGGCTGGATTGCAACAGGGTTAAGCGTACTCCATCTCACGGAAGCATAACGCTGCAGTAATTATTAATGTTAGATTCGATGTTCGGATTTCAGAGGGTAGGAGACATGGGCCTAAGGCGACATGCGCAATAGGGGGTTTATCATTGGCGGACGTAAGGCAGGACAAAGCTATGCTGCGAGTTGCCTCTGGCCACCCCAGCTCCTAGGGTTCAACCCTGCCGGAGCATGGACGCTTTTTGCTACGTCGCCCGGCTAAACACCGCCGTACTTGCGCACCACAACGCCAGGGGAGCTGCGAGGAGACTGTGGATCTCCTTCGATCCGGCCAGTGGTTGCGCTGGGTGGGTGGTAAGGGCTGGCGCCTGGAGCTCGACCAGCTTAACCTAGATGCTGTGCGATGGAGCGCTTGCGCTGCGGTTGCGGTCGAATCTGAGCTACAGGCGTAGCCCAGCAGCAGACTACACCAGCCTTTAAGGCCAGGCCTTACCATGCACGCAATGCTCGGCTGTACGCACCTGGTACGGGCGCTCGATGTACGCGCAGGCCTTATTTGGCAACGGCAGCAGGTGCAGAGTGGCGACGCCCCGGCGTGCGCGGGGCTGTAGCCAGGCCTAGGGTGCGCGCTAAGGTCCCGCAGCTCGGGCTTGGGGGTAGCATCGCCGTTTCCAGGGGGCATGTGGGCAAGCTGCTGGCAAATGGCAAGCAGCTGGTTTCGCTGGAGTCTGACAATAAACAAATCTACGTGCCGTGCTGCAGGCACGGGATGGGTGCTCGGTTGCCGAGGTGCTGCGTGCTTGCAGAGGAGGCGGGCAGCACTGCTCGTTGGCGTGCAGCCAGAACTGCATGCCTCGGATGGCGTAGCTCCTGCGTCGACTGCGCGGTACACTCGCAGTGCGCTGGTCCGAGGGCTGCAAGGCGAGACGACCAGGCGCAAGGGGATGCCCCGGAGCATGGATATAGGCTGCCACTGAGCATGAGGCCATGGCTAGTTGCACTCTGCTCAGTCCTGGCGGTGTCGGAATATTTTGACGCCTGCGCGCTTAGAATTTGGTGGGCTTAGCTGAGAGGAACGCCAATTGCGCAAGGCTAGCCCCTGGCAGCAATGGGCTGGGCTGGAGGGCAGCTGCGTGGCGCGCTGCCTACCACTGGGCTGGTGTTATACAGTGCACGGGCCGGATAGTGGGGTGTCGTCGGGTCGTGAGCAGAGCTACTTTCCAGTTCGGTTGCGCTGGGAGCTGAGCTGGCCGAAATGCTGTGCTCGCCTGCGCATTGCTCTGGCGAGCTGGCGCAGTGCAGTTAGGCTGCCAGTATATAGGGACCACGGTGCTTCTACGCCAGTGGACCCGGCCGTGGTGTCAAGGATGCTGTGCAGGCGCTTTCTTAGGTGTCCGGCAAACCGTACTCTGATTCGCACTCGCACGGAAGGCGTGCGAGTGGCGCTGTTTAGTCGGCGCTCGGCTGGTTGGCACCTTCCGAGCAGCGGATGTGCATGGCGTCATTTGGACCTCCGGAGCAACTGAGTCGAACAACCTGGCCATAAAGGGCATAGCCCAAGCGCACACTAGCCGTGGCAGGCACATCGTTGCATCAGAGGCAGAGCATGAGTTCCACCTGAGAGTCCTTGAGTTCATTGAGTACGAGGGGTACGTAACGTCCAGCGCCAGGCGTTGACGGCGAGGCGTAGTTGACTGCGGCGCGATCCTTAGGGCTGTGCGCACTAGCCCCGTCCTTGTGTGCATGTCGCACGCTAATGACGGGGGGTGTTGCAGGACGTCGTGCGCGTGTCTAGGCTGTGCAGGTCGCATGGCGTTGCGCTGCACGCCGCCCAGGCAGTGGGCGGCTGCGGTGCCGGGTCACGCTGGGCGCAGTGTCCCTTTACGCCAGGGCACAGCCAGAAGGGGGTAGGCGTGCAGTATGTTTCAGGTGAGTCCCTGTCTTACATCAGGCCAGCATGGAGGCGGGCAGCAGGGCGTAATCCTAGCTGGGACTATGCCTACCCACCAGCTGGTCGGCATGGGCGAGGCGTTAAGGATGGTGGCCTTTTGCGGCGCTGCGGACCACAACATGGCACGGTAATGTCTACGAGGCTAGTGGGCGGTGTGCTGACACTAGGAGCAACCAGGCTTAACGGTAGCGCTAGGCGCAGGGTCCCTCACGTCGTGATTGCCAGCTTCGCCGGCGTGGAGGGCGAGTCGCTCATAATGCGCAACGTGTCCGTGTCTACTGGGTCTGCATGCACCTCTAGCTCCCTTAGCCCCCTCCCGCATCCTTAGCGCCATGGGCAGGACGTGGGGCGCTCGGCATAGCTCCCTCAGGTTCTAATTCGGCAGGTTCACCAGCGCGTCAGAGGTTAGAGTACACCATAGAGGCCGTAAGGAAGAGAGTCAGGGAGCTGAGGGCTCTGTCACCTACGAATGGTGATGGGAGTGTATAGCAAGAGGGTGATTAGATACTGCAACTACAGTAGAAATATAGGGTCACTCCCTGAGCATGCCCGTGATGTCGTTACTTGCGTAGCAGGCGAGGAGGCCTGCTGCGACGTAATGAGGCTGCAGGTTAGCATTAGGCACGGCATGGTGGATGAGGTGAGGTTCCAGATGTACGACTGCGGCTCAGCGAGCTGCGAGAGCTCACTGGTTGCGCGGTGGATAGAGGGAAGGCCACTTGAAGAGGCGCTCGCGGTCAGGAACAGCGCGATAGCGCACGAGCTAGGACTGCCGCCAGTGAAAATCCACTGCTCAAGACTTGCCTCGGAGGCACTAAGGGCAGCGGTGGCGGACTATAGGAGCAAGAACGCCCAGCAATGTGGAGGTTAGGCCTAACGCGCGGCGCTGTACAGCGAATAGGCGACTCGCTTGGCGCTGGGCGGCTGGTTTGCGCGCACATTGCACCGGGGGGGTGTAGCGGCATGCTGTGCATACTAGCTACTGATGGCTCTGTGCGCAGACATGACATTCTGTGCATATCGCATGGCATGGTCGCAGCGGTACGCACCAAAGCTGCTGCTCCAACGTCACAGCTTACCGTTATAGTCACTCGACGTAGCGCCGGCTGCCTCGAGGTGCACGCAAATGCAAGCTATGGCGTCTGCGGATGCGGCAGGTCGTTCGGCGCATAGGGTGCTGGGGAGGCGGTGAGGATGCTACAAAGCATACTGCTGCAGCTGTTAGATCGCAGGGTGCGCCTAGGCACCATGCTGTCATACTGCAGCGCTATGCACGGGATACCCATGGGACGGCTGGAGCTGCTGAGGCAGCCTACGCCAATTCGGATATCTTGGGCTTGGCAGGACACTGCAAGTAGCACCAGCTAAGCTAACCGCGCGGGTTGCCATGACGTGCAGCCGACTTGTTCCTGTGCTGTGACTTATCGCTCTGGCCCTGCACTACAATCCCGGTAGTAGTGCGTTGCAAGACAGCAGAGTCAGTCTTGTTCACATGCTGCCCGTATGCCCACGATGCACGGAAGGTGTCTATGCACCCTTCGGCTGGGTCTATACAACGACGACAGTTGCCTGGTGTACAGCTCACTTAGTGCGCCATGGTATTATGCCTCAGTTTGGCTGAGCTGTAGGGAACTTCTGATCAGCGGGTGGCAGCCTGACTCAAGCCGGAGGTAGCATGTTGCGCAACATGCTAGGGTGCGCGCATTATGCTACGCACCGTCGCCCTCTCTACGACGTACACCCTCCATCCACTCCTGGCAGCATAACGAGCGTACTCTGCTTCCCAGTCGCACGCATCGAGCCAACCGGCTCCTGGCATGACCGTTGCACCACAGGAAGTACTCGGGAGGGCGCACAGGTTGAACCTGCACCTCACCGCCCGCGCATTGCGCCTAGCCATGGCGCATGCAAGGCGCACCAGGGCGACGTGCCCGTTATGGGCACGTCCGTGCACCGCAGTGCTGCCAGCAGTGCAGCCCTGGTTGTGGTAATCGCGCGCCATGCAAGATGCCTATGGATGTCGTGCGCCTTGCGCTGCAGCTTGGCCTTTGCGTCCGCGCGAGGCGTTACGGTGAGACCATGCCATGCATCCGCGCCCTATGGTGCATGCGTCGTGCATACCTGCAGGCAGATTGGTGGCTGTCAAGGCAGCCTGGTGGTGTGAACACGTGGTTGTACTAAGTCCGAGCATAGCACGTAGACCCTGGGCAGCCAGTCGGCTGCCTTGGCGTAGCCCTGCACGTGAGCATACCTGCGCAGCGTCATTACATTGACGGGCGTAGCACCATGCCAGAAAGACGCAGCATGACATGCTGGATGCGCGCAGCGCAATGTGCTGCTGGCCTGTGCCAACCATGCACAGGTTGCGGTAGGGTAGCCATGCAGGCAATGGGAGCTTCGGCGCTAGGCCGGGACGCACAGGGCTGAAGGCCAGCGCAGCACGATGGCGGTAGTAGCATTGTAACCCCAAGGACTTCAGCCATGCAGCTAGTGCACGGGGTAATAACTGCAATTGTAACGCCCATGATGGAAGATGGCACCATCGATATAGAAACGTTCAGGGAGCTTGTGTCGTGGCAGATAGAGTTAGGCGTGAGGGGCATTGTCGTAGCTGGCACCACAGGTGAAGTTTCCACCCTATGCCATGGCGAGCACATTGCGCTGGTTGGGGAGGCCGTGCAGATAGCACGGGGACGCGCATGCATCATTGCAGGGTCTGGCAGCAACTCAACCAACGAGGCCATTGAGCTTACGCGGCATGCGAGGGATGTTGGCGCGGATGCTGCCTTGCAAGTCGTGCCGTACTACAACAAGCCCACGCAGGATGGCCTATACCATCACTTCAGAGCAATTGCCGAGGCTGTCGACATTGATCTGGTCCTGTACAACGTTCCGTCTAGAGTTGGCACCAAGCTGCATCCGTACACCACTGCCCGTTTGTCGCACGTGCCAGGCATTGTTGGCGTCAAGGACACAGAGCCTAGCATGCTCTCAATGTACAGGCTGCTGCGAATGCATGGCGTAAGGCATGGGTTTAAGGTGTATAGCGGCGATGACATGACGTCCCAGGGGGCCGTGCGCCTGGGTGCTAACGGCGTTGTGTCTGTTGCCTCCAACCTAGCGCCAGCGCTTTGCTTGCGCTGGCACGAAAACGGCTCAGCCTGGGGGCCAAGCGATGACGCGCTACTGCCAGACTCGTTGCTGCGAAGAATGTTCGCGCACGCGAACCCCATGCCAATAAAGCATGGGCTGCACGAGGCCGGCCTGGTAAGAAGCGGCATTAGGCCGCCGCTTACATGGCTGCCATGCACCCCAGGTATAGAGCTGTGCGCCATCGCCAGGCGCAGCGCATGCAGCGTTGGGGATTGCGATGAATCCCCGAGCCTGCTACTCCCTGGTCTGGATGTTTGACGCCTGCTTGCCCTTTGGTCCCTGTATAACGTCGAACGACACCTTCTGTCCTTCCTTGAGTGTCTTGAACCCCTGAACGTTAATTGCAGAGAAGTGAGCGAACAGGTCCTCACCGCCTTCGTCTGGCGTGATGAATCCGAAACCCTTAGCGTCGTTGAACCACTTGACTGTGCCTGTTGCCATATAGTGTAGCTCGTGTAATTTGGTTTCGCAGCTTTGCCGTGTGCCTATCTTTCCTTCTTCTCTGTATACCAAGTGTGCTTTCTTCTCTTGGGATCGAACCGCAACACCATAAGCCTACCCTGCCGCGACCTCCTCCTTCTAGTGGAGTAGAAGTGGCCGGTTCCGGCGCTCGAGACTAGCCTGATGACAGCGCTGCTTGGCCTAGACATGGACTAGCGCCATGCCTGCCTTGATGTACGTCCTTAATCCAGCGCAGGATAGCCTGGCCCTGATCAACCTACGCCTTATAGCGCACCAGATCCTCCGACGGTGCGAGTTGACCATGAAGCGCCTACGTGCCTTGTTCTGAGCGTGCGAGACCGTGTTTCCTAGCAGGTGTGACTTGTGTGCAATGCCGCAGTGTAGTGTCATCGAAGTGTGCTGTCGCATAGCTGGCGCTGTGGCGAGTCTGGGAATAGAACCCAGGCCTGCGGATTATGACCCCGCCGCTCTGCCTCTGAGCCAACTCGCCATGCGTTGCTCATGCCGGCGCCTCCAGCGCTACCCATTCGCACGCCTATGCCATCCATCCAGGTTAGCACGCTCTGCGTGGCGTGCTATGCAAGCGCTAGTGTCCACCCAGCGCATGGATTCTGCCTGGAAAGCGTGCGAATGGACTGCCCGACAGCGACCACCAACTAAGCGGCTCCAAGAGCACCAGGCCGCCGTGCAACCGCCTGGTGCTCTGCGCCTATACCAGACTCCACCACCACGGCACAAGCCTTTGGTAGAAGTTACATGCCTCATGAGGCTGCACGGAAGTCAGAAAGGCACGTCGCCGATCTCTGCTGTTTCTGCCAACGACGCTCGGAGCCCGCGGTGCAATCTTGGCAACGTCGGCTTTGGCTGCACCTCTACAGTAACCCCAGCACTGCGTTGGCAGGCTAGCACCGAGCGCATATTGTTGATACCTGGCATGTGATGCCATTAGCAGCACCACGTCGCCCTAGCCCACATCCCTAAGTGAAGGTAGCTCCGACCATGCGCCCATCGACCTGGCCTCTGCCATGCCCGCCGAATAGCCTATCCTCCGTAAGGACATACACGCATCTTGCCCTCTTCAGCCTAAGCCAGCGCGACACACACACTATACCGAAGCGCTGGCCCACCCGCTTCACCTACGACACCTCGTACATCCGCCGCTGCAATACGCAATCTGCTTGCAGCGGCCATGCCAGTGCGTGCTCCGCAGCTGTGCAGTAGTGAGGTGTCGTAGGTGTTGCTCAAGGCGCCCTTGCGAACTCTGCGGCACCCCTGTACGCCCACCCTTCGCTGATCGTTGTTATTGCAGCGCGGGCCGCATGCATTTTTCTAGAGGACGAGTTTCCCAGGCATGCCTCAGCAATACCGCGCACTGCGCTGCAAACATGCAGCATAGCAGGATGTTCCCCTCCGCACAGGATTGCAAGCTGTGCATCGACGTGGTCGGAGGGTACAGGCTCGCCACGGCTTGCCTCTGCCCAAGCCAAGGCGCCTGGCATATCTGTGCGTGTGATCACTGCTCCAGAGTACATGTGCGCAATTAGCGTACCACCATGTACCGAAACCTCGTCAACCGCGCCTGCGCCATGCACGCACAGCGTGCTAGCACATCCAGACCGTGCAGACACTGCAGCCATGCTCCGCATGAGCCCAAGGCTATACGTGCCAAGCAAAGTTGCTGTAACACTGGAGCTACAGGTTAGCGGGGCAGCTGCGCTAACAAGGCCAGGCCGGAGCGCTTTTCTCCTAAGTCGCGCAGTCCTGGAGGCGTGCGGCAGTCTGGCGCTGGATAGCAGGAATCCACACCCCGCCTCAATGAGCCGCAAGGCATAAGTGTAGCCAGTTGTTGCATAGCCCAGCAGCCCCATTGCGTTAGCACTACCATGCCTACGCGTTATGCCAGAGCCCCCGTGCTTAGCAGCCAGGGCTCCCATTGAAGCAATTGCCACTGATGCTAGCGTTGACTCGTTAAGTCGCCTCGCCCTTCCGCCCCCAGTGCCTACAGAATCAATCGACGGGGCGCGGATTGTTGCTCCATCCCTGCACGGTCCAATATTTCTAAGCATACGCGCAGTTCGAAGCAGCCCATCAGATGGAGCGAAGGCGTGCAGCGGTTGCTCCATAGCGCGCAGCGAGTACTGTGGGGAACCGTGCACCAGAACCGCTAGCTTCGCTGTGACCGATGGGGTGCATGGACCATCTATGCACGCATGGCTTGTGCTAACGCTGCTGCTCACGTCGAAACGAGAGCCTGGCTGACCATGTTGGCGAAAATAGCGCCCCTGTACTGCGTGAACTCGGACTCTGGGTGGAACTGCACGCACTGCGTTGGCAGGCTGGCATGCCTAACGGCCATGCCCTCGTGCGAGCAGTGCACAGCGAAGCTGCATAATGCTGTGCGAATAGCTCTCTGTAGCATGCGACTGTGCGCCGTGCTGCTGCGATGTCCGCATGCTGCGCTGCAACCGCAAGGGCGCACCTGACGTGAGCCCTAGACAGGAGCGCAAGGCTTGCATCAGGCACGCCGGGGTGGTCTGCATGCGGGCTAGGCATCCTGCATCGGCACCTTCGTTCCACATGGCATCATGCCCCAGGATGCCATGCGCCCAAGCTGCAGCTCGGTGCGCGTGCGTAGCGGCCCTAGTGCGTATGCCTAGCCTGCCTGCCCACCTGCAAACAGCGCGCCCCGTGTAGCCATAGTAAGAGGATGTGCACAGTTTTGGCGTACGTTGTCTAGTGCACCTGACGCAGCGCTCGAGCACCGGGGCAGGGCTGCGAGTTCTTACGTTTTTGCCTAGCACAGGGCCAACAGCTGCGCACAGCAGGCCGATGCCTACAGTGCGTGCAGTAGATCCGCGTTCCATGGCCCTTCCTTAGAGCGTGCGGGTCTGAGTGCAGCTGCACCCGACCAGTGGTGTGCAGCCTTCTCTATCCAGCTCGGATGTGCTTCGAATCATTGTATGGACAGTGCCGGGCATGTAGCTCAGCGGTAAGAGCAGTCGACTTTAATCGACCAGCAGTTGGTTAGACCCCAACCAGGCCAACGTAGGGGGTATAGCTCAGTGGCAGAGCGTCTGCTTGCACGCAGAGTGCCGTCGGTTCGATCCCAACTACCTCCAGTATAGAGAGATGGATGAGAGGTCTAAGTCGCACTATTGGAGGTCGTGTATAGATCAAATCTATCTGGTGTGAGAAGAACCCCTCTCTCCGCACCATGCTGCGCAGCAAGGTGCCCATGAGACGCGCATGGTGCCTGCAAACGACAGCCGCCGTGCGAACCGAGCACACTACGCCATGCGCACAGACTATGCTACACAGCCCGGTACGCTGGGGCCGATTCTGGCACCAAGGTGCCATAATAGGCATCCACGACACTGCGGCAAAGCGCATCGCCCCGCTGCATGGGGGTTCGCGCGGCGGAGCCAGCTTATACACCTGCGGCATGACAGCACGTGGGCCGTGCCACCTATGCCCACGCCCGCATTCTAGCACTGTTCGATATGGCCAAGCGCTGGGCTGCCGGCGGCTGGGATGCACCACGTCCATGCCAGGATGTGACGCAATGTTTACGCCCTACGCACCATGCGCCGCCCAGATGCACGCTTCTTGCAAGGCAGCGCGCTTCGTGCATAGCTTGCACACAGTCTCTGCATTGGCTGGCTTAACGTAGCAAGCGCTTACTTCGAGCCAATGGCCTCTAGGTTCATGGAGCCTATGCTCTCCACTGCAAGGCTGCTAGTAAGCGCAAGCACACAAAGTGCTTTACAGGCGCTGTGGCCTTCATGCAGCCAGGTGCCCAGGCTATGGCGACGGCCCTAGGCTTGTCATCACGCACCATAGGCACCCTCCATACAGGGTGCTGACTTCGCGCTATGGGCAGCGGCGTAGTGGCGATGCCCCCCGCCTATGTGGCATGCTCCTTATGGCGCAGGCAGGCCCGGATGGCACACAGAGTGCCGTCGCCATGTTTTGCGGCATATTTGGCGGGAGCACGACGTGCACGAGGCGGACAATATCTCAAGTACCGCACCACGAGAACAGCGCAGCCCAGGCCAGATGCCTTGGCTGCTACATCGGCGGCACGCTCTGGGTTCACCACGGCCACGTCATGCTGGGGGGGGCGCAAGATGTCGGGCTCGCGCTCGTACGCCACCTGTGCTACGCGCGCTCAGGGAACTCCGGAGCGCGCGCGGTGCGCCTGTGCCTCCTGCTAACGCACTACAGGGCGCAGGCAGCTGCGGACCTGGCTGCATGAGGCTAGCCCTACGTGCGCTAGAGCGCATGGCAGTAGGCTACCTTACGCCATTATGACGCCAAGGCAGCCGACTGGCGCGATGAGCGTGCAGCGTGGCTTGCGGGGATGCATGTCCAACGACCTCAACTCGCAGCGGCCTGCGCACGCCATTGGCCCCATGCAAAGGTCGTGCTGCGGCATCAGAGATAGACTTCAGATTGCTGCGCTAACGGTTGCAATGGGCCTAGGTTGCTACTGCGTCGCCCAGTACCAAGCAATGGGCAACGCCAGGCGAGCCAGGCGCATAGGCATAAGGATCCAGCGCGCTGCCTTGCAAGAGGCCTACCTCTACGCAGACATGCTGAGGCATACCGCAATGGCGGGAGGCGTAGATGCAGAAGGCTCGGCGCTCACGCTCCGAGCCGCAGGCACCCATTGCTGGGCGATAGAGCTCCTAGCACGCACACAGCCGTTGGTACTATGCGCAGGCGCATGGCGTGAGGGCATGCCAATGCATGGCGTTGTGGTGCGCAAGTACGGCGGTACGTCCGTGGCAGGTGCGCTGAGACTGGCAAGGATAGCCTCAGCAGCCCAACGGCGCCAGCTGTCTAGGCGTAGGGCTGTTGTCGTAGCGTCTGCAATGTCAGGCGAGACTAACAGGCTAGTTAATGCGCTCAGGCGAACGGTGCGCGAGCCTGAGCCTATTGCTGCTGACGCAGTCGTGTGCACTGGAGAGCAGGTAACCATTGGTCTCCTGTCCGCAGCGCTATGGGAGCGCTGCGTGAGCAATGCAGCGCTAACTGGGTGGCAGGTGCCCATCGTAACTAATGGTGCTCATACCCGCTCACTAATATCCTCAGTAGGCACCAGGCGCCTTTACACCGTGCTCAGAGTGTCCGCTGCCACGATGGTTGCTGGTTTCCAGGGCGTAGACGAGCGCGGTTACTCGTCTACGCTGGGGAGGGGAGGGTCTGACACGACCGCAGCCGCCCTGTCCAGCGTGCTGCGGTCGCCGTGTTTGATCTACACTGACGTGCCAGGGGTTTGCACAGGAGACCCCAGGCTAGTACCAAGCGCGCGTGTCATCCTTAGGATTTCATACGAGGAAATGTGCGAGCTTGCTGGGTTTGGCTCCAGGGTAGTGCATGACAGATCGCTTACATTGCAGGGACGAAGCGCAGTTGGCATGTCCGTGCTGTCTAGCTCGTCCGGCACATGCAATAACGAAAAGTTACGCACGAGCATTTTCTTCAATCTCGGCAGGCTTATGCACATGGACAGGCCGCAGGCCACCAGTGTATCATACAGAAGATGCAGAGCATACGTTTACGTGCGTGCATTGGGAGGTGGCGAAGTCATCCTCACGCTGGGCGCCTTGTGTGGTGAGAAGATTGAGCTGCTTTGGTGCCAGCACGACGGCTCGCGAGGCGTGCGAGCAGCGATGACTTCGCCTGCAGCCTCCGCGCCGGGGCTTGAGGGCGCACTGTGCCATCTCCGTTGCAGCACAAGGCTACGCAGGTCCCAGTGCGACGCTGCGTCGTGCGATGTGTCCACGGTAGGGCTAGGCATACGCTACGCCCAGGTTGCCTGCAGCATAGCCCTCCCCATGCTCCGCAGCGCCCATGCCATTGCTACGTCAGAGATCCGGATCACGCTCTGCCTAAAAGAGCGGGACCTGCGTAGTGCTGTTGTACGTATGCACTACGCCTGCCTGCACGGAGACTGGAGACGTGGCCTCGCTGACTAAGGCCTACTTGGCTATAGTAGTTCCCATGACCCGGTCGTTGGTTCGAATCACACCGTCGAGCATGGCAGTCTGCATGCCGTAGTCTACTTCGTCTAGCGGTCGGACGACACCATTTCACGGTGTAAACAGGGGTTCGAGTCCCGTCCGCAGCGCCGCAAGGTGCTGCAAGTAGGCCTAAGCCTGAACAGGGGCGGCGGCACAGTGCGCGAGACTGTGCAGCACTGCGCAGCGAGGTTGGAATAAGGGCCGCATGGCACGGCGCACGCTGGGAGTGCTGGCTAGGACGTCGCCCCTGCGGTCTGCATCAGCGGGCAGCCAGTAGCCTGTTCGCAGCAGTCGCTCTAGATATTGCGCATGAGTAACGAGGAGCTTAGCCCAGGCTGCGGAGCGCCTCGTTAAGGGAGACCTTTGACGCTGTCCTGCCGTCGACCCTCTTGACTACCACGGCGCAACTCAGTGCGTACCTCGCGTTCCTTATGATACCCCCAGGCACCACAACAGAGCGCGGTGGTATGTTGCCATAGCTTACGCTATCCCCCTCTCTATCGTACACCTTGGTGCTAGAGCCTAGGTGCAGTCCCATGGCCAGGACTGAGCCCTCGCCGACCAGCACTCCCTCTGCTACCTCTGACCTAGCGCCTACGAAGCAGCCATCCTCGACTATCACAGGCCGGGAACCTATTGGCTCCAGAACGCCGCCAATGCCCACGCCTCCCGATATGTGCACATTCCTGCCTATCTGAGCGCATGATCCAATTGTGGACCATGCGTCCACCATGGTGCCTTGGTCAACGTAAGCGCCAATGTTAATAAAGGAAGGCATTAAAACGGCGCTTCCTGCAACGAAGGCGCCGGACCTGACAAGGCTCGGAGGGACGCACCTGAACGCAGGTAGCACTCTGTTCGCTAGGGCTAGCTTAGGAGGCACTTTATCGCGGTATGTAAGATCACCGCACCTTATGTTGCACGAGGCCTCCGACATAAAGTACAGGAGGATAGCCCGCTTGATCCAGCCGTGAACCACCCACCGCCCCGACTCCCTAGAGCACACCCTCAGCCTGCCTTTACCAAGGAGCGATACCACGCTGCGGAGGACCTCTAGAGCCTCCCTGCTACTATGGACAGAGCATAGCTCCTCTCTCCTATCCCATACGCTTTCCACTACCTCTGCCAGTTCATGCTCAGCATGCTGCATGCTACGCTGCCCCGGTGTGGTTAGTTACAAAAACAAAGTAACAAGGCCAGCGGTGCAACCGTCCAGAGTGGCGGATACGGTTGCACAGGCACTGGGCGCGTGCCTTCTGCGCCCTACACGATGCACGGCCCTAAGCCCAGGCATGGCTTGCATGCTACCTGGGCACAACCACTGCAACCCCTACTAAACATGAGGCATGGCGTCATAAGGAAGTTTCTGGAGTTCGGAGCTCACATCGGCCATACAAGCAGCACGCTGCGAGTCGGCATGGATAAGTACATTCTATGCCTTCGCGGCCCACAATGTATCATAGACCCTGCAAAGGCTGTGCTCAGGCTCCGGTTGGCTGCTTCATTCCTAAGAGGGCTGGTTTGGGAGGGAAAGGTGGTGCTCTTTCTTTGCACTGACTTAGGACACTCTCAACACGTGGCACGCTTTGCTGATCGACTGGGAATGCCCGCTATAACTGACCGATGGCGTGGCGGAACTCTAACCAACTTCTCCACTCTCGCGCCTAGGCTCAAGGCATACTCACCGAGCATGAACAGAATGCCAGATGCTCTGTTCATTGTAGGCCTTCGTCGGCATGCTATAGCATTACGGGAGGCTAGGAAAGTTGGCGTGCCTGTGGTTGCCATAGTTGACACCAACTGCTCTCCATGTGGCGTCGACTACCCCATACCTGGCAACGACGACTCAGCACAGGCAGTCAGAATGTACACCTCTAGCCTTGCTCAATACATTGACCGCTGCCATGCCTTGCACCAACCATGCTAGCTCTATGCGGGAGCTGCGGGGGCAATCACCGGCGATCCAGCATGAGCAAACGCACTCGCTAATGCTAGCTACGACTTGAGCTCCGCTCTTGCGGCGCTCTCAGACCAGAGTGGCGGCGCCCGCATAGAGCTGCGCTACGATTACCCGAGCGATGCGCTGCATCCGTGCCTGATCTTCAACCAGCACGGTTGAGGCACGGTTCACCACAGACTTCGCACGGAGCAGGTCGGCAGAATAATAGCCCTTCTGTCAGGCTGTGCGCACAGCCCATGCCTCACTGAGCTGCGACCTGCTCCGTGCCGCGCCCACAGCAGGTCCCACTGCTGCTGCTGCCCTGGCTGCACTTGCTGCAGGGCGCCGCTCAGTAGCATTGCCTGGCTCTCCATATCCAGGGGCAGGGGGTTGCATGGCCCACAGACTGCAGCCATGCTATTCCGCGCCCTGCCTGTAGCTGCAACGGTTCCGGCAGCATGCTACCCTGCACGCACAGAGCACAGACTTTCGGTGCTGTGCCCTGCTGCTGCTTTACTGGCCCGAGTGCTGCAAGGCAAGGATGCGATAGCGTAGTCTAATGCAGTCGTGCAGGGTAGCGCCGCTAGTCTATACCTGGCCAGCGCAGCGTGCAGAGCGCTGACGTGGCCGTGTGTCTTACCCCTATCCTCCTGCCAACAAGGATAAGGCACTTGATGTACCCACTTTTGTCGTAAAAGGCCGCAGGCATGGCTGCATCCCCCTTGCGCCTTAAGCAGACCTCCATGCGGATAGTCTCTGCTTTGTGGAGCAGCAGAGGTATGGGCCTCGCGCTGCGTGGGCACCGGGCGCAGGTGGGGCGTGGCGTTATGCCCAGAACGCCGTCCAGCACAGGCCGCCCAGCGGCAAACCGTAAGGTAGCACAGAGCAGGCTTGCCGACGATGCTCTTATAGAGCTGACCTCCCACCCACGCAGCGCCATACCAGCCTCGTATTTGCACGCTACGGCAATGCGTGAGCTGCATT
Source organism: Candidatus Tremblayella princeps (assembly GCF_900080145.1). NCBI lineage: Bacteria > Pseudomonadati > Pseudomonadota > Betaproteobacteria > Candidatus Tremblayella > Candidatus Tremblayella princeps. The sequence continues at coordinate 23,247 of NZ_FLRF01000003.1, read as the reverse complement.
TTTTGTTTTCGCCGAAAACACCCCGGTTCATATGTTATATGGGACTGTGTATGGCTTCGCTGTACGCTGTTGCGCGTTTGCTACTAGCCCAGTGCTTTAGCCTTGCGCAAGGCTTCTGCCTGCGCTGCATCAGTGGTTACTATTAACGATAATGCCACCAGACCCTGCGCTCCGCGCACAGCCTGAGGCGGCCTCGGAGCTCGCAGGATAGGCGTGCTGCAGTTGCATGCGCAACAGTTCCCACCCATGCACACGCCGTAGCGTGGCATGCAGCCCGATGGCACTGCAACCTGAGGCAAAATAGGAGCGCTGCATGCACGCTTGAGCCGTAGGGATCTCGCGCAGGCAGAAGCAGCAGGATACCACGCGGTGCCGTGGGCTACTGCAGAACCCTCGGGCACTTCTAGCAGGAGCGCACACCTTAGCGCTGCATGCAACCGCGCTAAGGTTGCGAACATCCTACGATCAAGGATGTGGTGCGTAGCACATACCCCAAGGAACGCATGAGCAACAGGTTCGGGTGCACCTTTGCGGTATCTACTTTCGGCGAGTCTCATGGTCCTGTTGTGGGGTGCGTGGTAGATGGTTGCCCGCCCGGCGTGCGCATGGTCGACGTCGGAATACAGGCTGAGCTCGATAGGCGGAGGCCTGGCAGCTCCCAGTACGTCACCCAGAGGGCGGAGGCTGACAGAGTTGTCATAATGTCCGGCGTGTTCAGAGGGGCTACCACAGGCGCGCCCATTGCTCTCGTGGTACGCAGTACAGACCAGCGCAGCTCCGACTACCGCGGCATACGCCATGCGTTCAGGCCTGGCCACGCAGACTATTCATATCATGTGAAGTACCACCACCGGGACTACCGAGGCGGCGGCAGGTCGTCAGCAAGGCTAACGGCGCCTGTGGTAGCTGCAGGTGCCATAGCCAAGGCCTACCTAGCATGTTCACACGGCGCTAGAGTCAGGGGCTGCATGCTGAGGGTAGGCACACGGCGCGCGCGGTATGCCCACTGGTGCTACGTAAGGTCCAACCCCTTCTCCTGCTGCGACGCCAGGACATCCGGAACAGCTGAACTGTGCATGCTGCGTGCGCTGCAGCATGGCAGCTCTGTAGGAGCTGCGGTGCAAGTGTGGGTGGAGGGACTGCCTGCAGGTCTTGGCGACCCCCTGTACGCCAAGCTTAGCTCGTGCCTGGCTCACGGCATGATGTCAGTGAACGCAGTGAAGGCAGTCCGGATCGGATTTACCGGCATGGACTCGTGCGGGTACCGTGGCGACATGCTCACGCAGCGCGGCTTTTTGTCGAACAGGCTTGGCGGCATTGCAGGAGGCTTATCTACTGGGCAGGACGTCGTAGCCGCTGTTGCTATGAAGCCAACCCCCAGCTCGTGCAACTACCGCAGATCAACAAGCAGGGATGGCTTGCCGGTATTCATGAGAACTCGAGGCAGGCACGATCCCTGCGTTGGCATGCGAGCGCCGCCAGTCCTGGAAGCCATCGCTGCGTTGTGCTCTGCAGGTGCGTCCCTAAAGTTGCGAGCTTCTATATCCGGGCATCGCATACCGTCCCAGCACCCAGCTTCGTACCTTTATTAGCGTTGCTCAGGGTGCTAGCGTAGCATGGAAAATGCGGAGGACGCTGTTGCGATACATGCCAGGCCCATTGTACTGCCTAGGGTGCAGAGCTCACGGCAAGCCTGCCGGTCGCTATGCAGGCTGCACACCATCTCCTCCAGGCCAATGCATGCACACGGGGCTTGAAGGCATGCGCCTGACATGCTGTACGCCGATCATACTATACTGAATCTGCGCTGCTGCAGTAATAAAACCGCTACTGGATGTGCGCCGCATGCTCTGGCTCGCGCTGGCATTTTCGTTGGCCTGCTACGGCACCAGATTGCGGCTCAACCAATATAGCCTACGTCAGCGCAATGGCAGACGTAGGTTACACCAAGGCATAGGAGGGCACATTAGCACAGGCAGGACAACGAACCGTGTCAATGGGGACATCACGGGGACAATGGTGAGGGTAATAGGCCTTGACGGCAAAGCAATGGGCGTCATGAGCACAGAGCGGGCGCTCCGAGCATCAAGGGAGCTCGGCACAGATCTGGTGGAAGTGGCGCAAAATGGTGCCCCGCCAGTATGCCGTATGATGGATGCAGGTAAACACAAGTACCAGATCTCAAAGAGGCTTCACAGAGTTAGGTCCAGACAGAGGGTCGTACAGGTCAAAGATCTTAGGTTTTCTATCTGCATTGGCGCAGAGGACTATAGAATTAAGGTGTGCAAGTGTATTGAAATTCTCCGTTCAGGGGATAGCGTAAGGGCCACGGTGCACTTCAGGGGCAGGGAGATGCGGCACCAGGGTGCAGGAGCCCAGTTGCTCTCGCGCATAGGCTCTGACCTCTCGCCCCATGGCATCTCACGCGGCAACGTGAGGAGGGAGGATAGGCAAATGTCTATAATGATTACACCGCTCAGCAGCTCTACAGTGCGCGAATGCCAGGGCTAGGATGAGGAGCAGCATCTCTAAGAGACTGAGGCTAAGGCCCAGCGGCTCCATCAAGAGGGGCTCAGCAGGAAGGAGACACCTTATGACGGACAAAACCATGCGCAGGAAGCGGAGGCTGAGAGGTGCTCACAGCGTTCACTATAACGACATGGCGCGGATAAGGCGCGCCATGTCTGCCTGACGCAGCTTAAATATGCCAAGGGTCAAAAGGGGCGTCGCAGCAAGGTCGAGACACAGTCGTATAGTACGACTGGCGCGCGGTTACAGAGGCCGTAGGGGCAGTGTCTACCGGGTAGCCATGCAAGCTGTAACCAAGGCCCGGAGGTACGCTTATTACGACAGACGGCTTAGGAAGCGCTACTTCAGGGCGCTATGGATAATGCGCATAGGTGTAGCTGCACGAGAGGCTGGAACCAACTACAGCACTATCATCGGGCGCATGGCGCGCGAGAGGCATGGAATATGCCGCTGCACCCTTGCTGCCTTGACAAATGATACTGCAGAGAAGCTGCAGTATGATGGCTAAGCTCACTGCGTAGCAAAGTTAACTGTTCTAATCAACGATATTCCGACAGGGCTTGTAGCAACGACTCGCTCTAGCTAGTGCTCAGAGCGAGTGCCTACTGCTACCATCCAGAAACACCAGCAGCAGCATACGTTAGCCAACGGGCGCTTGAGTTATATAAGCAGCCCCCCTGGCAACCTAGGTAATGCTGCAAAGCCGGTGAGCCAAGCTGCCCTAGGCTCACTGTCCTTCTTTGCAGCCTCATGCTGCATCCCATGCGAACAAGCGCCGTTGGGCATAGGGCAGAGTGCCGCGTCAGCGTAGCCTGCGGGGCTTGTCACTGAAGCCAGCATCGAGGGTAAGCAACGGGCATAGAGCCGCCAGTATATTTTTGCGTGCTGCACAAGGCAGCAGGCGAAGCAGCAGCAGTATCCAGCAAAGCTACCGGTTGGTTTGTATTTACCAGTACTTGTGACTGCTTTTTAGCAGTCACAGCACCAGCTGCCGGTATGGCATGTGCCGCAAGTCACACTCTGACCAGTATCTTGGCTGCATCGACGCAAGTGGTGCCATTCAACATTCGTACAACGAAGAGCAGAATTAGCAGCACTGCCTGGCTAGGGCTACCTACAGCAGAAGCATGGTACCACTTGTAGCTGGATCATATGCACAGGCGAGCTTACGCCTGTGCTCACATAGTTCCGTAGGCAGTGTAAAAACCATCGGTATTTAAGCTGCGCTATGATTTACTTTCTGAGCGGACCCTACACGCGATCCTACTGCAAAAAACCAGGCATTGCGTTCAGCATGCACTACATAAGACCTTCAGTGCATGCGCCCATCTTGGTAGCCTTCATAAATCGGCAGAGATTTGCAGGCAGCATAGCATTGCACTGTAAGAGCCGGAGCTAATGATAAGCTTCGCTTAAGGAGGAGTTTGCAGCACAGCTAACAGTACAGAGGCATACTTCTATCGGCGGGGCTATAGTTGCCAGGGCATGTTCAAAGGCATACACCCGTAGAGAATAGACAGCCTACATTGCAATGGTGCGTGCGTAGCACGGGGGCTCTAATCGAGAGGGGCTCAGCACTACTGACCTAAGCTAGATTGGTGAAATGCAGCTCTGACATAGGTCTCAATGGAGCTGCTATAAGCAAGGCATGCGACCAGGCATCCAGCTCCGAGCCACCGTTAGAGCCAAGCACGCTGTTTCATCCGGAACAGCAGCGCTCCGAGCTGATGTAGCGCATAACCCTGAATCAGGCAATGAGGCACTGAGCTACACTTTGTGCACTGCAGCTCCAAGTCCAGCGCCAGGACATGGCGAGCCTACAGTCTGGCAATTGCGCCAGGCGTTCGTGTAGTCTATTCCGGACCATAGCCAACAATGCTGCAAGGAAGTTCAATGCTAGGCTTCACGGACTGTAAGAGCAGCACAGCGCGCATTAGCCGTAGCCGTCTCAGATGCATGGTCGGCGAGTGTGCAGGCGCCATGGGATATATGCCATGCTGCCTGTGGTTGCACGGAGGTGGCATAGCAATGGGCATACGCTCAGGACAGCGACTAGTGCAGGCCCGAGAATGCTCCGAGCTACAACACCACTTGTCACGGATTCTGGAGGTGGCAGGAGTACGATGCAGCAGCCTAACGGTGTCTGCACACAGGCCGGCATTTGCAAGACGCCACCCTCCGGCCAGTATTGCGGCTTGCGACGTACGTTCAGTCTTCGCGCCGAGGAACTCGTGCCTATGTAGGCACGGACAAATACAGTGCCTATAGAGCCACGGTACTGGGCAGGCTCCCCTGCTGGTTTGGCATCGATGGCACATAGGCCTGCCGTAGTAGCATTCGCCGGGCACGTAGATCATGGCAAGACTACCCTCATGTCAGCACTGGCAGGCGCCGGTACTGCGCGCAGCGAGGCTGGGGGCATAACGCAGAACGTATGCGCATATGACACAACTGCCCACGGCACTAAGTTCGTACTTGTGGACACGCCAGGGCACAGCGCCTTCGCACCATCGTCGAGGCGCGGGATCGCACTTGCCGACATAGTAGTCCTGGTGGTTGCGGCTGACTCGGAGCCTGATGAGCGTAGCGTGCACGCTGTGCTCGCAGCAGTCGGTCGAGATAGGCAGCTCGTTGTAGCTATAACAAAGGCTGACAGGGACGCAGCGAGCACCGGAGCCCGTCGAGTCGTGCGCAGGTGCGAGGCACTGATTAATGCAGGCAAAGCTCGTGTGCGACCAAGATTCGTAAGCCTATCCGCGCAGATCGGCTCTGGCATGCCGGAAATGCTGCAGGCGCTACGCGCTGCAGCAGGCAACCTGCGACTATTGACTGTGCGAGGCGCACCTGCGCACGGCGTGATCTTGGATGCGACAGTGTCTGGACGGGCTGGCGTAGAGGTTACAATGCTCGTACAGATGGGCGAGCTTTCCATAGGAGACAGGCTCACAATACGCGGCGCATGCGGCTGCATTCGATCACTCACTAGCACCCGAGGCTCCCCGCTAGATCGCGCATTACCGTACTCAGTTGTAGTGGCCCAGTGCATGGCGAGGGCTCCACTCCCTGGGCTGCGGTTCATGTCAACCTCGCGCCGGCAGGCTAGGCAGCAGGTTTACAGGGCAACATACAGATGGCATCGCACACCTAACGCCAGCGCAACGCGGTACGCGCTCGCGCAGCGCGCTCGCTACGTTGTTAGGGCCAGAAACCATGCGTTACTGGGTGCAGCGCTTCGAGTGATCCGCTCATTGCACGCGGACAAACCAGTGCCCATGGTGGTGCGCGCAGGCCTTGGTCCTGCCTGCCCCAGCGATGCCGCCATCGCTGGAGCAACAGGCGCCGCCATAATAACCATAGGTATGGCCGAACAGTCAAAGCGCCCATCCTGCGATCCATGCGCTCAGCGCTTCTGTACAGTGTATGAGCTGCGCAGCGCGCTTATAGCACGGAGCGCGCAGCATAACGTTCGGCTAACCTCCCCAGCCTGTAGGGCTTGCGTGGTGCGCCTGTTCGGCCATGAAGTCCGAGGTGCCATACTGGGCTGCCGGGTACTGTATGGTACGCTCCGAGCTGCATGCCATGCTAGAATACTGAGGTCAGGCGCTGAGGTCGGGCGGTGCGAGATCGGCTCCCTCCGGCTTTTCCGGGAAGATGTCATGGAGGTCCAGAGCGGTGCCGAGTGCGGCGTGTGCGCCCAAGGCATACGCCCTACGGCGCTAGAGCTATCCGTAGGGGACGAGCTAGTTGTTCACAACAGCAATAGCGATGGCGGCACATAGTGAGAGGCATGGGCCTAGGCACATGGCGCGCGCCATACTAGCGCGCGCCATGTGGGGCTCGTGCGGCCTCGGCTCTAGCTTCGTAGCAATGCACGGCACGGCGGCGCCCTCTCGCTGCGCGCTATGTGTGCGATATAGCGCTGCGTTTGGCGACAGGGAGAGCCTAGAGGCCCGCCTGTTCGCTGAGGCTGCCAGAGTTGCAAGGCATGCAAGGGAGCAGCGCGAGCCAAGGCTAACATTCCACCCGGCAGAGCAGCATGTCGCTCCTGCTATATAAGCCGAGTAGGCCATTGCAGCGCAGCGCGGAGCTTGGCCATACTGGCAACGGCCACCTGCGCACTTGTAGCCTTGGAGCATTCCATGCCATAACGCTAAAGCTGGTACGGCCAGACGTTCCACGCCCAAGCGCATGCGGCTGACTAACGTGCACCGTGGATTGCTAGGTGTACGTCACGAGCCTAGGCCTAGTTAGCTGCTTGCGCAGCCGCCCCATTGGGCAAGCCGGCTGCGCTGCCCATACTCAGCGTCCAACCGCAGCATAGCAACCTTGCACGTTAGCGTTATGGCTGTAGTCTTACCGAACGGTATATGGTCGGAGCGTCTACCCGAGCTCTGCGCAGCGCTCACGCTAATATAGCCCCTGGCACATACGGGAAGCGCTTGGCAAAAGCTCCAAGTCTGTGCGGCATCATGCGTCGTGCTGCTGCGATGTGAGCACAGGGGCATGCTCAGCGCGCTGGATGTAGGCTAGTTTGCCAGGATGGGGGGGGAAGCTACTTGCACTGTACGATAGCCTAGCTATCCTACGCGCCAACGTGGCACAGGCTTCTTTAGATCTATTCATAGCTGCAGCAGGTTCCAAGTGGGGCCTTCGGTGATTCTTCCGCACAGGCAGGATGGAGAGTTTGCCCGACAAGGCCCTAGCAGCTGTTCCACACGCGGCTAGGGCATGCAGTGCGCTGCGCCGGTACCCCTGGTAGTTCTCAAGCCCCAAGTCGCTCCTCAGGTGCAGTGCCCCTAGTACTACAGGGTTGCAGGCATGGGTTCAGGGAAGCCAGCGCGCCCAGAGCACGGGGTGCGCGCTTGCTCACCCGCAGCGCGCTGTACCCCATGCAGCTCGAGGCCGTTGCTGCCTCGATGGACGAGCATGACGCTCGGTGGTATAGTGCAGGAGGCGCAGCGTAACGTTACGCGGCCTGGCACCAGGCTAGAGTTCTCATCAAGGAGCGACTAAGTCGGGAGTCGCTCGGAGCTGCGAGTGCTGCAATGCTGGAACATATGCCAAGGCCATGCGCAGATGGGTGATGTGCATCAGAATGGTACCGCAGCTGGCTGAGTCTGTGGGCCATGCAATGGTGCTCAGGTGGCGCAAGTGTAAAGGCGAGCTTGTGGTCAGGGTGACGTCGTTATCTAGCTTGAGACAGACAAGAATAGAAACGCGCCAGCGTCAGGCGTCGTTTCAGGCAGGTAGATGGTTAGCACATGGGCAGCTGCTGTTCGCGATAAGCACGCCGCAGGTGCAGCATGCGGCGTCAGATAAAGCAGGCAGGTGCCCCTGCCTGCTTTGACGCAGCGTAAGCAGCGTCCATATCGGCGTGGGAGCGCACGGTCCCCATGTCCACCTCACGCATGCTAGCATCTTCGCTGTTCATAAGGTCGCAGGCCTCAGGGGGTGACTACAATCGGGCAGTTAGACAAGGGGCGCTTGCGTTCAAGGACAGGCTAGCCATTGCTGAACCTGCGTCAGGCTAGGCCTTGCCTGCTTCTTATTGTCCGCCTCTGCGCTGGCCTGGTTGTCAATACAGCATGGCGAGGGGGCAGCGTGGTAAAGCTTCGGTTGCCATGCACACACCGCACTGGCTCCATGTTATGGTAGCGTGGCTGCCAGCATAAGGCTAACCGTGCGTGCCATGATGGCACTCTCGGCTATAGCTACTACTGCTTCGGCACTTTCACAGTGTCGAACTGCGGCGTGTTCGCTACGCCAATACCAGCGCCAGACCAGCAACGGCCGTGCTGGGGAGTGCACAGCATAGATAGGCGCCCGGTGCTTGCGCATGGTATTTGCGTGGCGGTGAGTGCACGTAGCGCTATCCTACAACAACCCATAGTTGATGACGTGATGCATACGATTCCTGATGGCGATAAAGGACATGGTAGATAATCCGCTAACTCTAGCGCATGCACCGGATCGATGGATCGCACGCAGGCACGCTCCCTATGGAGCACGACGTGCACTTACTGGGCGTTAGGGCCAGGGGGGCTACGCTTGCGCAGCATGGGCGGCTTGCGTATGGGCGTGCTGTGTTAACAAGGCCAGCGCAGCAGGGCAACCCCCTGCTTGGCTGAACGTAGGGTGCATACCATCAAAGGCGCTGCTACACCCCCTCATGAGCAGCAGTGTCAGCTGCGTACGGTCTGGCATGGCATCATGCTGGATGCGCTGGCCTGAACGGAGCGCAGGGAAATGCTAAGGAAGCGCAGGGTGGTAGATAAGATTGGCAACGGCTATGCTAAGACGGCAGCATACGATAGGCTACTCTGCACAGGGCGCACCCAACACAATGCTGCGTGTGTGAAGAAGGCCAGGCAGGGGGTCGCCCTGTGCAGGTCATCGGCACCTGGCGCGTACGCCGTTTGCGATGCAGTGAGGGGACCAATGCTAGTAAACAAGGCATCTGAGGAGGGCCACATGGTGGGCCTTAGCAATGTGCGGCCTAGACACAGCGGAGACTAAGCCAGCATTTCGCACGTTATTGACACCGAGGTTTGGCATAACAGGGCAGAGGGGTTCGTTAAGGTGGTGGCTATGAGCAGCATCGTACGTTGTGCTGGGCGCCCATATAGTGGGCACAGCGCCTCCTAGCTCATAGCCACCTTCGTGCTTGCAATGGCGCCGCGGACACAGCCACAGACATAGCGGGAGCGTGCTTCGCCCACTCCACCATAGCCAAGTCGATTAAGGAGGCGGCGAAGCGAGCTCGCTCTAAGGCGTACCAACATCAACAGAAATGACTTCCTACGATATAGCGTATATAGTTGATCCTAGGTCACAAGATCCGGCCTCACTTGAAAGCGATATAACCAGGCACGTAACTGCCTGTGGCGGTGTCGTGCATGGCCTAGAAAACTGGGGCGTAACGGTACTAGCGCACCCTGTAAATGGTGCAACGCGAGCGGTACGGTGCCAAGCTGGCATAGAGTGCAACAACCGAGCTCTTTCATCCATCAGGCGGACCATGGCGCTGCGCGCCATGAGGGTCCTGGTCATGAGGAGACGGCGCAACATAGAGGATGCGCTGCTACTGGCCCTTAGGGCAGCTTCGGAATGCAACAGCCCAAGGAGGCGCAAGTGACGTCGAGCAGGGGGTTGCATGCTCCTGTCCCGCACGACGCAGACTCGTCGCCCCACAGCCTGCGGGAGCTGCTGACAAGCGTGCCAAACCCTAGGAGCGCCCGCGTTCTCAGGTCATTTATTACAGAGTACGGCAAAATCATGCCAGCAAGGATGACAGGACTGCCTGCTGCGCTTCAGAGGAGGCTAAGGGTTGCCATAAAGAGGGCGCGTTACATGGCGCTGCTACCATACACCAGCCGCCATGCTATAGCACAACTTCGATCGGATGGTGGGTAGTGTGGGGAGCGTCAGGGTGATATTACTATGCGCCATAGTAGGACTGGGCAGCGCTGGGGATGTGGTAACAGTGCGGCGCGGCAATGCCATCAATCGCTTGATACCCTCAGGCGCAGCGGTCCCATGCTGCAGGGCGCTCCGCGCCCCATCTAGCGCCGACGCTTCTGATAGGATCGGCTGCGCTGCAGCCCAGCGTATCCCGAGGTACCTGTTCTTCAGGAGGGTCTGCGCGCACGATGCTGCGTGGGACGTAGGCCTCAGACCCCATGACGTCGTGTCGCTGCTCAGGGCGTTCGGAGTGAGCGTATGGCTGGACCAGGTGGAGGTCATACGCCCTGCGCGCGGCGTCGTAGAGCACACCGCGCTCATACGCTCACCGCAAGGAGCTATCCGCAGCGTCAGGGTAAGGGTTACGTGCTCTGTCAGGGCGTGAGTTCGCATCCAGTCCAGGACGAGTCGTGCCTGGTATGTAATGCCGCGGAGCGCATCGTACTGGGCCGGCTACTGCAGGATGCTGGCCTGGTGGCTGCTGTGGATGCCGTGCTTTGCGAGGAAGACTTCTGCACCGCACGCCATAGGCTAATATACAGGTGCATAGGCAGCGTTGCGGCCAAGCACCTCGCTACTGATCCGCTCCTTGTATACGACGCCGCCCTGTCACACGGGGGAACCGAGGGCATAGGCGTGATGGGATACCTTGCCGAGCTTGCTGCAGGCGCTGACAGGGCGGCCGACGTGCGCAGGTATGCTGAGCTAGTTAGGGACAAGGCCATAGCGCGACGGCTTGTGTCGGCGCTAGATGGGGCGCTACGCGATGCCATGAACCCACAGGGAAAGGGTGTGTGCGAGCTGCTCGCAGGGGCTGAGGCTAGACTAGCCGAAGTGCGCAGAGCGCACGACCTCAGGCACCATGCAGGCACGGACGTCAGGGGCATACTGCAGGATATAGTGGCACGTGCCGGGCAGCAGCAAGGTCAGAGCCCAAGCAGGGCCCAGCGTGTTACGGGCCTGCCTACAGGGTTCGACGAGCTGGACGACATGACTCTTGGACTGCAGAGCGGAGAGCTAGTGGTCATAGCTGGCAGGCCCTCCATGGGAAAGACGGCGCTACTCATGAACATTGTTGAGCACGTCGCCATAAGTGAGAAGCTGCAGGTTCTGGTGTTCTCGATGGAAATGACGTCAGGGCAGCTCGTCACTCGCATCGTAAGCTCGGCTGGCATGATAAGGCAGAGGAGCATATGGGCAGGCGGGCTGGATGGCAGGGAGCTCTCTAACCTGGCAGAGTCGGCCAGGGTTGTGGGAGAGGCGAGGATTCTCATAGACGACAGGATCAACCTCAGCCCAACGGACGTACGAACCAGCATAGTCAGGATGTCCGAGCTGCACGGCAAGATAAGCCTGGTAGCCATAGACTACATACAGCTCATGGTCAGCGCTAACTGTGCAGGCAACAGGTATGCCGAGGTTTCGGATATCTCGCGCTCCTTAAAGAACATCTCGCGCGAGCTGAGCGTGCCAGTGGTAGCCATCTCGCAGCTCAACAGGGGTCTGGAACAGCGAGCGAACAAGAGGCCCGTAATGTCTGACCTTAGGGAGTCCGGCGCCATAGAGCAGGACGCCGACCTCATACTATTCATATATAGAGACGAAGTCTACAACCCCCACACCAAGGACAAGGGCGTGGCAGAGATAATTGTGGGCAAGCATAGGAACGGCCCAACTGGCTCAATAAGGCTCAACTACCTTGGGGAATACATGAAGTTTCTGACTCCAGCCAGGCCCAAGGAAGATGGCTAGGCTGGTACCCTTGACAATCCTAGGCTATGGCACGGTCGGGCGGGGCGTACTTGAGGCACTGCATGCCAGGGCTCCCCTTGCGCCTGGCGTTGATGCAAGGGCATGCACAGTATGTACCAGGTGCTCCGGTGCCACCCCTTTCAGGGTATACAGGTCACGTGCGTCCTGCGCTCTGGCACGGTCAGAGAAAAGGTTCGGCGTAGTTGTAGAGGTCATGGGTGGCACCGGAGCCGCACGCAGCGCAGTGCACTCCCGCGGAGTGCTGGCGTGCAACCCCTTCGTTACTGCGAACAAGGCACTCCTGGCGTGCTACGGGGCAGAGACACGCCAGTGCGGGCTTGGAGTTCTTGCCGAGGCTGCTGTTGCGGGAGGCCTGCCTGTCATTGCAGTGGCCCATAGGTGTACTCCCGCGGCGCGCCTTTCGCACGCGGCAGGAGTGCTAAACAGCACCGCGAACTGGGTCCTAACGAGCATGTGCCGTTACGGCCTCCCCATTAGGCGCGCTATGCTTGAGGCCTTCGCACGAGGATACGCTGAGGCAGATTGCGCGTGCGACGTTGATGGTACAGACGCTGCCCAGAAGCTAGCAGTGCTAGGCTCGTGGTGCCCTGGAGCTCACATAATGCCAAGGAGCCTGTATACCGAGGGCATGCGTGGCGTACGAACGCCAGAGTGTGTGTGTGCCAGAGCGCTTGGTCTTGATGTCAAGCTACTGGCGCTTGTTTCGCACGGCGGTCCTATGGTAGCACAGGTGCGCCCCTTCATGGCTTCATCCAGATGCCCTGTCGCATGCTGCGTAGGCGTCACAAACGCGGTGTTTCTTGCAGGAGATAGCACCGGTGGAATGTGGCTATATGGCCGTGGCGCTGGCAGGAGACCAACTGCAGCTGCCGTGTGCTCGGACGCAGTAGCCGCTGCGCAAAGCGCCGCTGCTAGGTCGCGTGCTGCAGCGTGGGCATCGAGTGGGCGGAGCGCCAGCGCTAGTATGAGTGGCCAGTGCTACTTACGCGCATGCTTCATAACGCAACCTGCATGCAAGGAAGCGCTGTCCCGGTGCCTGCGCTGCAAGACCATCACCGCTCGGCTCGTGCGGTCTAGCTGTAGCACGGCGTGCGTAGCGTTGTTTGGAGCTATGCATGATCTTGTCCTGATGTCGATCGTGGCAGATGATCCCGATGTCCGCTCTGCTCGTTTCATGAAGGTAGTCCTTTAGTGTACACTTCCACACGCACAGGGCCCGCGCTGCCTGGCATGTATTTTTCCCGGGCCTTGCTTGCCGGCATGGCATGGGATGGAGGCCTGTACATGCCCGCCGCCTACCCCACGCCGATTGAAGCGCCAGCATGGCGCTTCATGGCGTACAGCGAGCTTGTCTTTAGGGTGCTAAGACGTTTCGCGCGCGGTACGTGCCGCACATTGCTTAGGTCCGTTTGCAGGACAGCGTATCGCCGTGGGTTCGGGTGTGCTGACTCAAACGGGGGCGCAAGGGATGCCGTAGGCGCCTCGTGGATATCGGGTCGCATTTACCTGGGCGGTCTATCATGGGGGCCATCTCTATCATTCAAGGACCTAGCAATGCAGGCGCTCGGAGTTGCTTTTGCGTGCGTAGTTTTGCGCCACTACCACATCGTAGGCGCTACTTCAGGAGACACCGGAGGAGCCGCATGCCGCGCCATCGCAGGTAGCAGGAAGGTTGGGCTACTGGTGCTCTCTCCTGCTGGCGGTGTGTCTGCCTTCCAGGCGGAGCAAATGTATGGCACAATGGCCGGAAACGTTGTAAATGCCTGCCTGCACGGAGGGTTCGACTGCTGCCAGGACGTAGTGAAGGCGCTACTTGGCATGCGCCGAAGGGATGTAGGCACAGCAAACTCCATAAACCTGTCCAGGCTGCTGCTTCAATCGGCATACTACCTGGCACTGCGTGAGAGGCTGGTTACCTGGCCTGGTGAGCGCTTCTGCTACCACATACCTTCGGGCAACTTCGGGAATACCTTCGCATGCCACATGGCCATGATCTGTTGCACGCAGGGCTTCCATGCCACCGTAGCCACGAACGAGAACAACGTACTGGACTGCTTCTTGAAAGGTGGGGTATGCGTTCCTCGCAGCACTGCGGTAGTGAAGCGAACTACCGCACCGAGCATGGATATTTCTTGGGCATCCAACATTGATAGGCTGCTGTACGATGTTCTGGGACGCAGTGGCAGCATGGCAGGGCGGGCCGCTCGCGCACGTTGTAACTCCGCAGCGTGGGTTCTACTTGCGCACGCTAGTCACAGGTGCCTGAGGTCGTGCGCTGTTTCATCGGACGCCTCGTTGCACGTAGAGAGGTCCATGCTTGTCGAGCTGATGTACCGACGGCATGGCGTGGCAGTAGACACTCACACCGCAGCAGCACTAAAGTCTGCCATGCTGGCAGCAAGGGGGGACGTCCAGGTTGCTCTTGAGACCGCGCGGGACGTCAAGCTGAAGGCAGAGTTGCACGGATCGTATGGCAATTGCTACAGGCACGCAGTTCCTCGGCGCGCAAGGCATGCAAGGCACGTGCGCCCGGCTTGTGCGCACGTTCGCCGGCTCCTTGGTATACCTGCAGGTGCTTGGTCAGCGCAGGCTCCTAGTGTGAACGACTGGACCGCGCCTGGCAAAGGCGCGGTGCGTGGACGATGAAACATCCACTTTCAACATGGGGTACGCTGCACAACCAGTGTTGATCGGCGCCTTTGGCGCCAGTGTGGACCTGGTCAGAAGCGTCAGGCAGCCTGCGGCGTCGTGGAACGTCGCTGGCCTGTACCTCGCGTCCTGCATTGCCTCACGCCCTCCTCATGGCCCTGAAGGACCACTTGGGTGACGTGCCCCCCGTAGCGTCCTTGTAGAACGCTGAGCACCGAGCGTCGGGTTGCGCTATGCGCGCCAGCCGTGCAGCCAGCATGGGCGGCACTACGCCCCGAGCGCGCCGGGGCAGCGCGCGGAGTCCTGCATGCCCAGCTCGAATAGCTAACCCTACTGCCCTGGCTACGGCCTCGTGCGAGTCGCGGAACGTCATGCCATGCCATACTAGGCTGTCCGCAAGGTCCGTAGCTACTGCGTAGCTGGACTCCAGCCTTCTGCGCAGCCTAGACTTGTTAAGACGCAAGCTGAGTACCGCCAAGGCCATCACCGAGAGAGACCTGGTAACTGCGCGCGATGCGCTCAGGAGTACGGCCTTGTCTTCCTGGTTGTCCCTGTTATATGCCAGACCCTGCGCTTTCATTACGGCCATGATGCCCATGGTGCCACCTATAAGTATGGCAGCCTTTGCCCTGACAAGCTCAAGTATATCTGGGTTCTTCTTCTGCGGCATGATGGATGACCCTGTGCAGAGCGCGTCTCCGAGGACTGCGAAGCCGACGAGAGAGCTGCTCCAGGCTATCATGTCCTCAGCCAGCCGAGACATGTGGACCATTAAAACGGCACAACACAGCGCGTACTCCATGACGAAGTCTCTATCTGACACGGCATCCAGTGAGTTGGGGGATACGCAATGGAGGCCCAGCATGTCGGCAGTCGTGTACCTGTCGCCGCCGTGGTTAGTTCCAGCGAGCGCGCCAGATCCAAGAGTCAGAACACAGGCCGAGCGTGTGCATCGGACTAGCCTAGCGCGGTCTCTCGCTAGCATGCAGCGATACGCAGCGAGATAGTGGGCGGCTGTTACAGGTTGTGCGACCTGCATGTGCGTTAGCCCGGGCATCATGGTGTTAAGGCATGCGCGGGACCTTGCTGCCAAGGCCAGCTCTAGCTCCTCCACCCGGCAGATTGCTGCGCCTGCCATGTGCCTTAGCCATACCCTTGCTGAAGTGGATACCTGGTCGTTGCGCGACTTGCCAGTGTGAGCCATCCTGCCAGCCTTGCCAACAAGTTCAGTAAGGACGTGCTCTACGTTCCGATGTACGTCCTCCAGCTCCGGCCGCCATGATATCGCTCCGGCCCTAGCCCCCATCGCTACTTCGCTAAGCCCCCTCTCAACATCGGCAAGGTCTGCAAGGCTCATCGAGCGCCGCATGAACAGAGACCTACAGTGTGCCGCAAGCACCGCAACGTCGCAGTGGCACATAGCCCTGTCGAAGCCCACCGAGGCTGTAAACCTCTGAACGGACGCACAAACTGGGCTTGAGAATCTGCCCGACCACATAGTGCATAGTAGTAGTCCAGGTGGCGGAACTGTATACGCGCTAGTAACAGGAACTAGTAAATCGGTAGATTTAAAGGAGGTTCAACTCCTACCCTGGACATATAGCTGTAGGATGCAGGCACGCAGGCAAGTCTGCGTGTTCCATGCGGTGTGCTCGCTGATATGGAACAAGCCATGGCTCATCGCAACCCTCTGGCACGATGCTGTGAGGTCGTACCGCAGTATGCATTAGCGCCTGGCGCTAGCCCACTGCGGCGCTCGGCTGGACTGCATGGACCAGGGTTGCGCGTACGCCTGGCGCTGCTTGGCATTGCCTTCGACTAGCGCTGGACTGGCTGCAGGTCCTGCGCAACGGCTACTCTTGCAGTAGATTCTGCAGGCGAGTTCTGCGTGCATGCCTGCTTACGCGCCCCCCGCGCTCTGCAGCAATCCGCTACCAGCCCTCCCACGCTGCTTGCACTGTCAGGCTGACAGAATAGGCAAATGACTACGCTCGAACGCTGCCTTTGCTCTACTGGCTTGATAGTGCTGATGCCTATATCGCATTGCCTGCTATTCTATACACGGCTTCCCAGTGCCTTCCTCTATCTTTCGGATTACCATGCAATATACCAAGCCTTTACCCTTACATCATATGCCTGAGCATGATTCCATGCCTCGTACCTGATGGCCTGCCTTCACCTTTACCCAGGCTTCAACATCATGGTCAACTAGGCTCTCCCTGTGGCTGTAGCTCAGTTGGCATACCTCAGGATTGTGGTTCCTGAGGTATGGGTTCGAGCTCCCATCAGCCTCCAACGCACAACAGGTAGGCCTCCGAATTGAATGACCTTGAAGACGAATCCCTATACACTTCTACGCTAGAAAAGTGCCTTTCCATTACGCTAGCTATATGCTCGGCTCTAATAACGAAGGTCTTGTGCAACAGAGCTCCTCCATCTAACAGAAACCTGCGCGACACCATAATCAGCGCATCCGCAACTTTGGCCGTAGCTATGCTGTCCTGGTACCGTTCGCAACTCGTGGTTGGGCATATGTCGGACAATATTAGCCCAACACCGCAAGGCAGCCTCGACGATACCTCGGCAATGGTTTCTGCCTCTGTTATATCACCATGTACGAAACTTACGCCTCGCACGCTCACCGTTGCGTGCGTGTCGACTGACACCGTGCGCCACGCCATCCCTGACACGCGCCTTTCGTACGAAATGTACTGGCTCCACCCACCGGGGCTTGAGCCTAGCTCCAGAACGTCGCACTGGCGCGACGTTAGTCCGTACTTGGCGTCCAGACGCTTGAGCTTGCAGGCTGCCCTAGCCCTGTAACCCCAGGCCTTTGACGTGCGTACGAACGAGTCTCCAACGTGCCGAGCGTACCACTCGCTGGTTCTGCCCATGTCAGACCCTCCGCGCTATGCGCAGCTCTTGCAGCCTTAGAGGTAGCAAATCCACGGGCTGCGCAAGCCCCTCCATGAGAGCCAGGCAGCCCCTTATGGTAGAGCACACCTGAAGTGTGCTGCCTGGCTGGGGGCGATGGGAGCTATCCACTGCCATCCTCTGGAGCAAGCACTAGGCGGTGACCACTTGCGACGCCCCTTCGCAACATTACGCCCTGCTGTAGGCTGCCCTAGTGCGCTCTGTGCAGCACGACTCTACGCCAGCCTGGCGCATTAGGCGCGCAGCCTGCAAGCATTGCGGTCGTGCTACCTAGCATGCTTTAAGCGCGCTGACCTGGCGCCCTTCCGCCACCCCACCGCTTCCTGCAACTTAGAAGAACCTGCGCACATGACCTACCAGTGGACCCGAGCAACGTAACTGCGAAGGGGTTGCGTACGGTAACCTGGATAATGCGAACACAGCCTTCCTTCACGCAGAGTACAGCCCGTCGGAGCATCCTGGTATTGGATACTTCCTGTCCCTGCACGCCGCAGGAATGTTGGCCATGCAGGCCTTGGACACGAAGGGCAACGTCAACGATGCTCTGGGGTTTACCTCTATGACATAGACCGCCTCCATTGCGCTGCGGGGTCGGAGCACGGCTAACTGTATGTTCATCAGTCCTACCACCTCTAGCCTACGCGATAGAGCCAGAGCTATGCGGCGCATCCTGCCAGCGATGCTGGGCCTAGGGAGTATGGCGGCGTGCAGCATGTCGTCCCGGTCGCACTCCATGTCGCACGGCTCAGCCTTGGAACTTAACTGCGACCGCGCTGCGCACTACCTGCATGCACAGACAGCTCAGAACGTACGAAGGGCGCACTAGGGCTGGGAATCCCACTCGCGACGATAGGCTGCCGCATCCTCTGGCCCCCACATTATGCAGCCCAGGGCGACACGGGCTTCGTCTAGCACAGCCTTGAACCTGGACCAATCTTACGCCGAGGCTATGGTGTAAGCTGGAGTGCCTCGTATCCATCTGCGCCGCAAGGAGGCTTAGCGGTGTCCGCCCTACGAACTGCAGAACTGTACCTACCGCAGTTCGTACAGCACCACCGACTCTATGTCGTCCATGGTCAGAGGCGCATGCTCGGCGTCGAAGTAAGTGGACACGGTCTAGGTGTTGCAGTTTACCATTACCGTGCTCTGCCCTACACGGGCATCGGTGGCTGTGGCATGGACGCCGTCGAACTCGATGCCCTGGCCTATTGTTATGCGACCCGCACCTAGCACGGCAACCGATCCAACGTCGCTACGCCTAGGCATGAAGCCAGAGGTTGCTGCGCGCATACTGCGCGCAGCACTTGCATGCAGCTGGATCGCGCAAACCCTGAATGGTCGGCGCGATCAGAGAGATGTGCGTCACCGCCATCGCCTAGGCTGCTTGGTCAGTGGCGTAGCCATGGTTCTGCGGCACTACACGCACAGCACGGCATGCAAGGTTCCATTCTGGTTTGTTGCGGTGACCTTGCCCTGCCTGGTTGTGGCGCACTGCTCGAGTCAACCTGGTGGCAGGAGGCACAACGCCGTGCAGTGATGCGAGCCATGCGCAACGCTGAGCGCATTGCGCGGGCTGCCATGGCCATTAGAAGCAACGGCGCAGTGGAACCGGTACGCAGCATCGTGGGGAGGCAGGCACGAGGGCAATGCCGCACAGCCAGGCTAGCATTCGGGATATGCCCATCTTAGCCCCCATGTCCAGGCGCAACGCTCTGGGTCTCCAAGCTTTGAAGACGCTGGCGCATGGCATGTAAGCAATGGGGCGCAGAGTGGTGCAGCCTTGCTATTGACAGAAGGACCGCCCTGAACCTGCGGACGTGTTTAGGCGCAAGCAGGGCGTCCTAGGGCCCTGAGGGACAGAACGAGCGCCCTAGTATCCATTCGCGTCTAGCAGTATGGCACTACGAGCGAGCCGGATGGCGCGCCATTGTGCTCCCGGCTAAGCACACACACGCATGCGGCGTGTGTGTGCTTCATATTAAGCATGGTACGCGCTTGCTCCAACGTTGCAACGTGTAGCATGTAGGCCTTCGACCTGACGCTGAGAGCTGGGGTCCGTAACTATCTCCTGGTATCCTTATTAGAAGTGTCGTACACAGTAGCGCCGAACGCAACTCACTCAGCACCCCAAGCGAGGCCCTGCATGGCAGCCCGCGTGTCAAGCACCATGGCTGCAAGGTGGCTACGCCGCATGATGTGGCCGTGGTGTGTGAACTCAGACTTTACGTTGCGGCACTACAGCCTATGGCGACACCCGGAGCTCAACGATGCACACACGGTACGTAGTATTAGACACTGAGACCACCGGCCTCAGCCCTCGCTACCATAGGCTGGCCGAGGTGGGGTGCGTGGAGATTGCGCGCGGGAGCATCACTGGAAATTACTTCCACGCATACATAAACCCTCGGCAGAGCATGACTCGGGGGGCCCAGGCTGTGCATGGCCTGAGGGACGAGTTCCTCGCTACGCAGCCCACGTTCAGCGCAATTGCCCAGCGGCTGCTATTTTTCCTGTGCAGATCGACACTTGTTGGACACAACCTGTCGTTCGACCTGAACTTTCTGGATGCAGGGCTAGCATCAGCTGGTTTCATGCCTACGGCGAGATACTGCCATGGCGTCATAGACACGATGCTTCACCTTGCGCAGCGAGGCAGCAGGCGTAGGTTCTCACTGGATTCCTGCTGCGATATGCTGGGAGTACGGAGGGTGGATAGGGCAAGGCACGGCGCCCTGGAGGACGCCGTGCTTCTTGCAGAGGCATTCGTCGTCGCAAAGCGAACCCAACCACCAATCGGCTACCAGTGCGAAACCATTGGCCTGCACTGCAGCTTAGGGCGACAGCCAGGTTTGCCAGTTGTGCAACCTGGCTCTGATGACCTGAGGGCGCACGAGGCTATTGTAAGCCGTATACGACGAGGGCATGCTGTATGACGTTGCAGGCTGAGATGGGTGCTATGCCCATACGATGGCAGAACCCTGGCCGGCCGGTGGTCCATTGCCTGGCGTGAAGCTGAACTATGAACCTGCACAAGATCATCAGATCCGCCGTCTGACGCATCTGCCAATGATGCTATCCCTGCTACAAAAGCTAAATACCCGGTTGGTACCAAAAACACTCTCGAGTGGCCAACGCCAGGGGTTAAGCACGGCATCGACAACAAGGCTAAGCCGCACATCATCTGGCTCTGCGACCATACAGGCCGCAGACCAGCCGGGAGTCATAAATATCATACGTAACCCCCGGCTCCCAGGCGCTGGGTGGCCACTGTAGCGGGGCTAGGCAGACCTTGTTACTGCGACCGTGCGGTTATTGCCTCGCCATCCGAAGCGTACGGTGCCGGGCACGAGGGCGTACAGCGTGTGGTCCCTGCCCATGCCTACGCCTGGACCGCTGTGGAACCTGGTACCCCTCTGGCGCACTATGATGCGGCCTGGCTTGACGTAGCCGCCGCCCAGCATCTTAACGCCAAGCATCTTGGCATGCGAGTCCCTACCGTTCCTGGTTGTGCCTCCTGCCTTCTTCTGTGCCATCGTGCGGGTATGCTGCTTGGCTTACTATAATAGCGGTGCTATGCTGCCTGTGCGTCATGCTGCTACGATGATGCTTCCTGCGCCTGTGCTTCGTTATAGTAACCCTGGGGCACTTGGGGTGACCCAGGACTGTGGCCAAGGCGTAGCCGCAGCGTAGGCTAACTGATGTTGATGCCACAATTGGCTCCAACGTTCTAACGTAGACTTCCATTCCTACCTCGATGTCCAGCCTAGGGAGCACAAGCATAATGCCTGCGAGCACTATGCGCTGCGTCCCCATTATCATTCCAACCTTGGCAGGATGGTGCTGCTCGGGAGCCATATGGCTTGCGTGCGCAAGTTGCGGACACGCGGCCTGATGGTCGCATGTCCTAAGTTGCTGCGGAGCGCGGGTTACCCGTGCGAAGCAGCACGTGCAGCAGAGAAGACCTCGCGCCTGGATTAGTGGCTACCTCACGTTGCGTTGGGGAAACTGTGCGCATGAGGACGAGGCTGTGAGCATGCTCGATGGAGGCCCTAACCAGGCGCGAGCCGTACGAGTCGAAGGTTAGGATAAGGAGTCTACCCCCAGGCTTCAGCACAGCGGGCGCATTGCGCACTAGCGACCTTAGGCACTGAGGCTCTGAGTTGGCCATGGACCTAAGTGCCCTGAAGGCGTCTGCTGCAATGTGCATGCCTTGGGTGTGCAAACAGCATGCGGCTGTAGCAACGTCAAGCGTAGTGGTGTAGCGCGCTTGACGCACTATTTGCAGTATGCGAGATGCTGCTGCCTTGGTGCGCCCATAAAGTCCATGACCTCTTAGCGATGAGTGTAGGGTGCCAAGCTCTGTGCGCCTGATACGGCCAGATAACGGTGCGCTGCGCGTTGGGTCTACCCTCATGTCGAGAGGGCCAGGGTGCAGGTAGCTTAGGCCGCGCTGCGCATCGTGTACCTGGGTGGCAGAGACCCCTAGGTCGGCTACAATGCCATCTGCGCAGTATATCTCAGCACAGCGAAGGTACCAATCGAGCTCGAGGAAGTTTGCATGACCTGCGGCTGCCCTAGGATCGGACGTACGTGCGAACCTTATGCTCTGGTCGCAGTCCAAGGCTATTACCCTGCCCTTAGGCCCTAGGGACCCCAGCAGAGCAGTGCTATGCCCTCCGGCGCCATAAGTGGCGTCAACGTACAGGCCTGATGTGTTGGTCAGGAGGTTGTCCACGACCTCCTGCATCATTACGCTATGGTGCTCGAGTCGCACCGTGGTCCCGACATAACCTGCTTTCGCACCGGGCACGCCGGCACTATCATCGGCCGCGCGCTGTGTCACATTTCTGTTCGGAATGGTCAGCTGTGGGTCCAGCATCATGGCGCGTCAGGACTGTATAGCACATAGGATTAAGTCTAACGGGCGCAATTAGTACTGGTCAGCTCAACGTATCGCTACGCTTACACACCCAGCCTATCAACGTTCTTGTCTTGAACGGCCCTTCAATTATGGGATACCTAATCTTAGGGTAGGCTTCCTGCTTATATGCCTTCAGCAGTTATCCCTGCCAAACGTGGCTACCCGGCGATGCCATTGAAATGACAACCGGCACACTAGAGGTTTGTCCACTCCGGTCCTCTCGTACTAGGAGCAGCTCCCCTCAGGTATCCTGCGCCCACGGTAGATAGGGACCAAACTGTCTCACGACGTTTTAAACCCAGCTCACGTACCTCTTTAAATGGCGAACAGCCATACCCTTGGGACCTACTTCAGCCCCAGGACGAGATGAGCCGACATCGAGGTGCCAAACACCGCTGTCGATAAGAACTCTCGAGCGGTATAAGCCTGTTATCCCCGGAGTACCTTTTATCCGTTGAGCGATGGCCCTTCCATACAGAACCACCGGATCACTATGACCTGCTTTCGCATCTGCTCGACACGTTTGTCTCGCAGTCAAGCACGCTTATGCCATTGCACTTTCGGCACGCTTTCCATACGTGCTTAGCGTACCTTTGTGCTCCTCCGTTACGCTTTGGGAGGAGACCGCCCCAGTCAAACTGCCTACCATGCACTGTCCCAGCGCCAGGTAATGGCGCTGGTTAGAGGGTTGAGGCGAGGTGAGTGGTATTTCACCTGCGACTCGGCAGGGCTGTTGCCCTGCTTCATAGTCTCCCACATATCCTACGCGCCCAGCCTCAAAGCTCAGTACAAAGCTGCAGTAAAGGTTCACGGGGTCTTTCCGTCTAGCCGTGGGTAGATTGCATCATCACAACCACTTCAATTTCGCTGGGCCTCGGGAGGAGACAGTGTAGCCATCGTTACGCCATTCGTGCAGGTCGGAACTTACCCGACAAGGAATTTCGCTACCTTAGGACCGTTATAGTTACGGCCGCCGTTTA
>NZ_FLRF01000004.1:0-4388 GCF_900080145.1 Candidatus Tremblayella princeps | reverse complement strand
CTTGCTGCGCTCCATGCCATTGCATCCCGTCCTAGCTAGCGCTGAGCCGGCTCTCTGTGGCGGCTCGCTGAGGCATGGCTTCTTTATAGCAGCCTCGCCAACATACTCAAGCGTTGCAGCATATGGCGGAGGGGTGGGCAATACTGGGTGCTCTGCAGTGCAGGTTGCTTTAATGACTGAGCGAATAAACAGGCTGCGTAGGGGTCACTTCAGTATGCACGCTAGGGATAGGCATGGCTATAGGGGGCTCCAGTGCCTTATCTCAAGGAGGAGACGTCTACTCTCTTACCTCAGGAAAAGGAGGCTCATAATGTACGCTATGGTAGTCAATCGTCTGGGCCTTAGGCGTTAGAGCAGGCTAGCCCTATGCTACAGCTTGCTATGTAGCAGTGCGGTCGTATTTGTTGCTGTGTCAGTCATAGCAATGCATACGTGGTGAAAACGGTAGACACGCCATCTTGAGGTTGTGGTGGCGCATGCTGTATGAGTCTCATCGTCGGCAGGGGCGGAGGCTAGCGTTGCGCTGTGCGCAGGGCCGTATGCGGGCAGTGGGGGCGAAATGTGGCAGCCCACTTCGTAGGCTGCGTTGCTTTTGTGCACTGCCCTTACGTTAGTAGGGTTCGCATGGTAGGGCATTGCGGCATTGCGCAGATGGAACGAGCGGTGCCAGCCTCAGCGCCAACGCGGCCAATGCCCTCGCATGCACGACAAACCGCCACACAGCCTCAGTCCCTCTTAAACTGGACCGTAATTTTAGCGGTTCTAGGCTTAGGTTCCTCAAGGTCTGTTTAGCATCCCCGCAACACCAGATAGAAGCACTGTATAGAGTTTGATCCTGGCTCAGATTGAACGCTGGCGGCATGCCTTACACATGCAAGTCGAACGGCAGCACGGGCTTAGGCCTGGTGGCGAGTGGCGAACGGGTGAGTAACGCCCCGGAACGTGCCTTGTAGTGGGGGATAGCCTGGCGAAAGTCAGATTAAGACCGCATGAAACCGCGCAGCATGGCGCGGTGAAAGTGGGGGATTTTAGCCTCACGCTACTGGATCGGCCGGGGTCTGATTAGCTAGTTGGCGGGGTAAATGCCCACCAAGGCTGAGATCAGTAGCTGGTCTGAGAGGACGAACAGCCACACTGGAACTGAGACACGGTCCAGACTCCTACGGGAGGCAGCAGTGGGGAATATTGGACAATGGGCGTAAGCCTGATCCAGCAATGCCGCGTGTGCGAAGAAGGCCTTCGGGTCGTAAAGCACTTTTGTTCGGGATGAAGGGGGGCGTATTAACACCATGCCCTCTTGACGATACCGAAAGAATAAGCACCGGCTAACTACGTGCCAGCAGCCGCGGTAATACGTAGGGTGCAAGCGTTAATCGGAATCACTGGGCGTAAAGGGTGCGCGGGTGGCTTGCCAAGACCCCTGTAAAATCCTACGGCCCAACCGTAGTGCAGCGGAGGTTACTGGTAGGCTTGAGTATGGCAGAGGGGGGTAGAATTCCAGGTGTAGCGGTGAAATGCGTAGATATCTGGAGGAATACCGAAGGCGAAGGCAACCCCCTGGGCCATAACTGACACTGAGGCACGAAAGCGTGGGGAGCCAACAGGATTAGATACCCTGGTAGTCCACGCCCTAAACCATGTCGACTAGTCGTCGGGGAAGCCCTTTTTCCTCGGTGACGAAGCTAACGCATGAAGTCGACCGCCTGGGGAGTACGGCCGCAAGGTTAAAACTCAAAGGAATTGACGGGGACCCGCACAAGCGGTGGATGATGTGGATTAATTCGATGCAACGCGAAGAACCTTACCTACCCTTGACATGGCGGAGATTCTGCCGAGAGGCGGAAGTGCTCGAAAGAGAATCCGTGCACAGGTGCTGCATGGCTGTCGTCAGCTCGTGTCGTGAGATGTTGGGTTAAGTCCTATAACGAGCGCAACCCCCGTCTATAGTTGCTACCACTGGGGCACTCTATAGAGACTGCCAGCGACGAGTTGGAGGAGGGAGGGGATGACGTCAAGTCATCATGGCCTTTATGGGTTGGGCTTCACACGTCATACAATGGCTGGAGCAAAGGGTCGCCAACTCGAGAGAGGGAGCTAATCTCACAAACCCAGCCCCAGTTCGGATTGCACTCTGCAACTCGAGTGCATGAAGTCGGAATCGCTAGTAATCGTGGATCAGAACGCCACGGTGAATACGTTCCCGGGTCTTGTACACACCGCCCGTCACACCATGGAAGTAGGCCGCATCAGAAGCAGCCTCCCTAACCCTATGCTTGGAAGTAGGCGGCGAAGGTGGGGTCTATGACTGGGGTGAAGTCGTAACAAGGTAGCCGTACCGGAAGGTGCGGCTGGATTACCTCCTTACAGTTCTAAGGGCCATCAGCATTGATATCGTGCCTGCGAAGCGGCTCGCATGCCGCTGGTGTAGGATTAAGGACTTAAGTGCGCGCAATGGATGCCTGGGCGGTTGAGGGCGACGAAGGACGTGCCAATACACGAAAACCCCGGCGTGCCTATTGGGGCTGGAACCCGGGGGTGTCCGAATGGGGGAACCTGGGCTCTAGGTGAGCCCGTCCTGGCCTGAATACATAGGGCCAGGACGCGCACGCGGCGAACTGAAACATCTCAGTAGCCGCAGGAGAAGAAATCAATTGAGATTCCCATAGTAGCGGCGAGCGAAACGGGAGGAGCCTGCGTAGGCGCCCCCCATAGCAGCAGCCGAATGCCATGGAAAGGGCAACCGCAGACGGTGACAGTCCGGTAGGCTAAGCTGCATGGGGTAAGACAACCTGCGCTTTAGAGTAGGGCGGGGCACGCTAACCCTGTCTGAAGATGGGGGGTCCATCCTCCAAGGCTAAATACCCACAACCGACCGATAGTGAACTAGTACCGCGAGGGAAAGGTGAAAAGAGCTCTGGGGGAGCAGTGAAACAGACCTGAAATTGCGCGCACACGAACAGTCGGAGCCCCATAGGCTGGGGTGACGGCGTACCTTTTGTATAATGGGTCAGCGACTTATGTTCGGCAGCGAGCTTAACTCAATGAGGGAGGCGTAGCGAAAGCGAGTCTGCCAAGGGCGCCGTAGTTGCCGTGCATAGACCCGAAACCAGGTGATCTACCCATGAGCAGGATGATGGTGCGTTAAGCCGCACCGGAGGTCCGAACCCACTAACGTTGCAAAGTTAGGGGATGATTTGTGGGTAGGGGTGAAAGGCCAATCAAACCTGGATATAGCTGGTTCTCTCCGAAAGCTATTGGGGTAGCGCCTCGTGTTTTTGCTCCTGGAGGTAGAGCACTGTAGTGGCCTTGGGGTCCGAGAGGACTACCTTGCCATAGCAAACTCCGAATACCGGGGTAGCATTAGCACGGGAGACAGACGCAGGGTGCTAACATCCTGCGTCTAAAGGGAAACAACCCAGACCACCAGCTAAGGTCCCAAAGCATGGCTAAGTGTGGAACGATGTGGGCCGGCTCTGACAATCAGGAGGTTGGCCTAGAAGCAGCCATCCTTTAAAGAAAGCGTAACAGCTCACTGATCTAGCCGGCTTGCGCGGAAGATGTAGCGGGGCTAAGCCATGCACCGAAGCTGTGGACGCACGGAGTGTGCGTGGTAGGAGAGCGTTCCGTAGGCCTGCGAAGGGAGGCCGGAAGGCCTCTTGGAGGTATCGGAAGCGCGAATGCTGACATGAGTAGCAAAAAAGGGGGTGAGAATCCTCCTCACCGCAAGCCCAAGGTTTCCCACGCCATGATCGTCAGCGTGGGGTCAGTCGGCCCCTAAGGCGAGGCAGAAGTGCGTAGCCGATGGGTGGGCAGGTTAAAATTCCTGCACCACGGTGCGCAAGCGATGGGGGCACAGGCCGCGTGTCGCAGGCTGCCCAGCGAGAAAGCAGTTGCTGTGCTGTGGGGATGCATTGGCAAGACCGTGCTGGTATTAGTGTGAACTCCCCTGGGCATGGCACTCAAGCTCCGGCGTACGGCCTCAGGAAACACCCCTAAGCACCACAAAGCGCACAGTGTCCGTACCGCAAACCAACACAGGTGGGCGTGATGAGCATTCTAAGGTGCATGGGAGAACTCGGGAGAAGGAACTAGGCAAATTGATACCGTAACTTAGGGAGAAGGTATGCCAGGGCTCGCAGCGCCGTAAGGCACGGCGCTGCTCGCCAGGGCTGCAACGAAATGGTAGCTGCGACTGTTTAATAAAAACACAGCACTCTGCAAACACGAAAGTGGAAGTATAGAGTGTGACGCCTGCCCGGTGCCGGAAGATTAATGCAGGGGGTGAGAGCTCCCGAGCAAAGTCCTGGTAAACGGCGGCCGTAACTATAACGGTCCTAAGGTAGCGAAATTCCTTGTCGGGTAAGTTCCGACCTGCACGAATGGCGTAA